>CAVABC010000006.1:0-71448 GCA_963586665.1 Acutalibacteraceae bacterium | reverse complement strand
GTTGCCATGGGACGTGCAATCGTTCGTAATCCTAAGGTATTCCTTATGGATGAGCCTTTATCAAACCTTGATGCAAAACTTCGTGTGCAGATGAGATCTGAGATTTCTTCATTACATAACAGATTAGGTGCTACAATCATCTACGTTACACATGATCAGACAGAGGCTATGACACTTGGAACAAGAATCGTAGTTCTTAAAGATGGTGTTATCATGCAGGTAGACAGCCCACAGAAATTATACAACGAGCCTAACAACTTATTCGTTGCAGGATTCATCGGATCACCACAGATGAACTTCGTAGATGCTCAGTGTGTAGTTGAGGGAGCAAAAGCATTCCTTAAATTCGATAAATATCAGGTAGAGCTTCCAGAAGCAAAGGCTAAGAAGCTTATCGATGGCGGATACGCTGGAAAGAACGTTGTATTCGGTATCAGACCAGAGGATATCTACGATTCAGCAGAGCATCTTGAGAAATTTGCTTCATGCAAGATCGAGTCAGATGTTACAGGATACGAGTTACTTGGAGCAGAGGTATTATTATACTTCACAGTTGCAGGTGCAAACATGTCAGCAAGAGTTGATTCGGATACACCAGCTCGTTACGGCGATCACATTTCTCTTGCATTCGATCCTAACAAGATCCATGTATTTGATAAAGAAACAGAATTGACAATTACAAACTAGTTCGTTAAAATTAAATAGTTGTAAATTTACTGGCCGGGTGTAGTATTTACACCCGGTTTTGTAGTGTAATGTATAACAGAAGTACTTTGTTTTTTATAGGACAGTCAAAGGATAAGTAATATGATAACAAATCAGAAACTAAAGAAAGCATTGGACGAAATTAAGAATATCACATCGTATGATGTGATTTTATATTCTTCTAAGGGCAAGCATCTGACAGGTACGGTGGAAGAACCGGCACATTGTGATGTTTTTGTCAAAGAATTTATAGTGTCGGGAGAGGATATAGAGCGCGGAACAGATTTTGTGGCATTTGAGATAGAGATCGATTCTGAGCTTGAATATGTACTTTTGATGCTGTGTCCATATACAGACGGCAACCTTGTGATAGGAAGGATGGCAGTTTGCCAGCTTCGCACACTGGTACTGGGGGAGTCGGAGAGATATGACAGAAATAATTTTATTCAGAATATAATTCTTGGAAATATGCTCGGTTCTGATATAATAAACCGTGCCAAGAAATTACATATAGATAATAAAAGCCGTGTGGTTTACGTTATAGACACAGGAAAGAACAGCAATGAGGTCGCACTTGAGCTGGTAAAGAACCTGTCTGACATACGAAGCGGTGATTTTGTTGTTGCCATGGATGAGCACAGCGTTGTGCTTGTAAAGGATGTGGATGACATAGAGTCACAGAAGCTGCACGAGAAGCTTGCTTCCATAGCGAGCAGTCTGGTAGACAACCTGCTGGCTGAGGCAATGATAAAGGTGCGTGTGGGTTATGGCAATCCTACCGATATACTGTCAAAGATAGCGGAGTCATATCAGGAGGCAAAGCTGGCCCTTGAGGTGGGACGCCTTTTCTACGTGGAAAAGGAGATCATGGCTTACGACAGGCTTGGAATAGGACGTCTTATATATCAGCTTCCTATGAGTCTGTGTGAGATGTTCATAAGAGAGGTGTTCGGAGATACGATACCGGATATACTTGATGATGAGGAAGCGATGTCTACCATTTCCAAATTCTTTGAGAACAATCTGAATATTTCAGAGACAGCCAGACAGCTTTTTTTGCACAGAAATACGCTTGTATACAGACTTGAGCGTATCGAGAAGGCTATAGGGCTTGATATCAGGACATTTGATGATGCCATGATATTTAAGATAGCAACAATGGTGATTGCACATATCAAGGACAGCAAGCATATGAGATAATAAGCACAGCAATTTTTGCAGTAAAATGTAATAGATAACAGGAGAGTAGTATGGCTAAAAAGCAAACATACGATGAGAATAGTATTGCAATTCTAGAGGGACTTGAAGCGGTCAGAAAAAGACCGGGAATGTATATAGGAAGTGTCACCACAAAGGGACTTAACCACCTGATATATGAGATAGTGGACAACTCAGTGGATGAGCACCTTGCAGGGGAATGTGATACGATAAGGGTAACACTTGAGAAAAACGGATCGTGTACAGTAGAGGACAACGGTCGAGGAATACCTGTCGGCATGCATGCCAAGGGTGTATCGGCTGCGAGAGTTGTTTTTTCCACACTGCATGCAGGTGGTAAATTCGACAACTCTGTATACAAGACCAGTGGAGGTCTGCACGGAGTAGGTTCTTCTGTTGTAAACGCACTTTCTACGTATATGGATGTGGAGATAAGCCGTGACGGCTTCGTGCATCATGACAGATACGAAAAGGGTGTACCTGTCGTGGAGCTTGAGGACGGACTTCTGCCAAAGATCTCAAAGACCAGAAAGACAGGAACAAAGATCAATTTCCTGCCTGATCCGGAGATTTTTGAAAAGACCAGATTTAAGGAAGAGGATGTAAAAAACAGATTAAAAGAGACAGCTTACTTAAATCCAAAGCTTACGATCATATATGAGGATAAGCGCGGTGATGAGACAGAACATATCGAGTATCACGAGCCGGAGGGAATTATCGGTTTTGTAAAGGATCTCAATAAAAATATAGAAAAGCTTCATGATGTGATATATTTTACAGGAGAGAGTGAGAATATCAAGGTGGAGGTCGCTTTCCAGTATACAAGCGAGTTTCATGAAAATATTCTCGGTTTTTGTAACAATATCTACAATTCCGAGGGTGGAGCGCATATCACAGGTTTTAAGACTGCATTTACCGGAATTATCAATTCGTATGCCAGAGAGCTTGGCATATTAAAGGATAAGGATGCCAATTTCAACGGAGCTGATGTCAGAAACGGAATGACGGCTGTTGTATCGGTAAAACACCCTGATCCAAGATTCGAGGGACAGACCAAGACAAAACTTGACAATCAGGATGCCAACCGTGCCACTGCAAAGGTGACAAATGATGAAGTGCCTTTATATTTCGATAAAAACCTCGAGGTATTAAAGACCGTAATCTCATGTGCGGAGAAGGCTGCAAAGATCAGAAAAGCAGAGGAA
This sequence comes from Acutalibacteraceae bacterium, assembly GCA_963586665.1. GTDB lineage: Bacteria > Bacillota > Clostridia > Lachnospirales > Lachnospiraceae > Roseburia. Next base: position 68,320 of record CAVABC010000006.1, on the reverse strand, counting down.
AAGGCAAAGACCAACCTCCTGACCAAGCAGAAGTTCTCATTTGATTCAAACGGAAAGCTGGCAAACTGTGAGAGCAGGGATGCCTCAAAATGTGAGATTTTCATAGTCGAGGGAGATTCTGCCGGTGGTTCAGCCAAAATGGCAAGAAACCGTATGTATCAGGCAATTATGCCTATCCGTGGTAAGATCTTAAACGTGGAGAAAGCAAGTATCGACAAAGTACTTGCAAATGCCGAGATAAAGACCATGATAAATGCATTCGGCTGTGGTTTTTCGGAAGGCTACGGCAATGACTTTGATATCACAAAGCTGCGCTATGATAAGATAATAATCATGGCGGATGCCGACGTGGACGGAGCACATATCTCAACACTGCTTTTGACACTTTTCTTTAGATTTATGCCGGAGCTTATATTGGAAGGGCATGTATATGTGGCAATGCCTCCGCTTTACAAGGCTATACCGTCGCGCGGTGAGGAGGAGTATCTGTATGATGACGCAGAGCTTGAGAAATACCGAAAGACACACACCGGCAAGTTTACACTGCAAAGATACAAAGGTCTTGGTGAGATGGACGCAGATCAGCTCTGGGATACCACACTTAATCCTGAGACAAGAATGTTAAAGCGCATAGAGATAGAGGACGGACGTCTGGCAAATGATGTGACCTCGCTTCTTATGGGCAGTGATGTGCCTCCGAGAAAAGAGTTCATATATGAGCATGCGCATGATGCGGAGCTGGATGTATAGATAAACGGTATATTAATTTAATGGAGAACGATATAGGATATGGAAAATAATATAATTCAGACCGACTACTCGGATCTGATGCGAAAATCATATATTGATTATGCCATGAGCGTAATTATCGCAAGAGCACTGCCGGATGTAAGGGACGGACTTAAGCCTGTTCAGAGGCGTACTCTTTACGATATGCATGAGCTTGGCATCAAATACGATAAGCCTTACAGAAAAAGTGCGCGTATCGTCGGTGATACGATGGGTAAATATCATCCGCACGGAGATTCCTCAATATACGATGCGATGGTTGTAATGGCGCAGGATTTCAAGAAGGGTATGCCGCTTGTGGACGGACATGGAAACTTCGGATCGATAGAGGGAGACGGAGCCGCTGCCATGCGTTACACTGAGGCGCGCCTGCAGAAGATCACGCAGGAGGCCTATCTGGCAGATCTGGACAAAAATGTGGTTGACTTTATCCCAAACTATGATGAGACGGAAAAAGAGCCTGAGGTGCTGCCAGTAAAGGTGCCAAACCTCCTTATAAACGGAGCTGAGGGTATCGCTGTAGGTATGGCAACAAGCATACCTCCTCACAACTTCGGTGAGGTGTTGGACGGTGTTGTAGCCTACATGAAAAATCCTGATATCTCTACAGCCGAGATGATGCAGTATATCCCGGGACCGGATTTCCCGACCGGTGGTATCATCGCAAACAAAGATGATCTGGCAGCAATCTATGAGACAGGACAGGGAAAGATAAAGATCCGTGGAAAAGTCGAGATAGAAAAGGGCAAGGGTGGAAAAGACAGACTTGTCATCACCGAGATCCCATACACCATGATAGGTGCCAATATCGGAAAATTCTTAAATGATGTGTATTCACTTGTAGAGTCAAAGGCTACAACGGATATCGTCGATATCACAAACCAGTCCTCAAAAGAGGGAATAAGGATCGTACTCGAACTTAAAAAGGGCGCGGACGTAGAGGCACTTAAGAACCTGCTGTATAAAAAGACAAAGCTTGAGGATACATTTGGTGTAAATATGCTTGCGGTTGCAAACGGCAGACCGGAGACTATGGGACTTGTGCCTATCATAAAACACCATGTGAATTTCAGATATGAGACTGCGCGCAGAAAGTATGAGACACTTCTGGCAAAAGAGCAGGAAAAATCAGAGGTGCAGGAAGGTCTTATAAAGGCTTGTAACGTCATAGATCTCATAATAGAGATACTTCGCGGCAGCCGTGATCTTAAGACTGCAAAGGCATGCCTCATCCATGGTAAGACAGAAGGAATCAACTTCAAGTCCAAAGCCTCAGAGGCTATGGCAGCACAGCTTTGCTTTACAGAGCGTCAGGCAACAGCTATCCTTGAGATGCGTCTATACAAGCTCATCGGCCTGGAGATCGAGGCACTCATAAAAGAGCATGAGGAAACCCGCGCAAAGATCGCAGAGTATACGGATATACTTGAAAACCGTTCATCTATGGCAAAAGTCATCATGAAGGAGATAAAGGATTTCCGCAAGGAATATGCGCGTGAAAGACGTACCGAGATCGACAATCTCGAGGAAGCAGTTGTCGTAAAGAAAGAGATCGAGGTAGCGGATGTCGTATTCCTTATGGACAGATTCGGCTATGTAAAGACTGTAGATGTATCTACATACGAGCGAAATAAGGAAACAGCGGATGCGGAAAACAAAATCATCTTTAAGGTGAAAAATATAGATAAAGTGTGTATTTTTACAAATACCGGAAATATGCATCTGGTGAAGGTGTTAGACCTGCCTTACGGAAAGTTCCGTGACAAGGGTACTCCGATCGACAATGTTAGCAACTACGACAGCAGCAAGGAAAGCTTCGTTTATATTGCTCCTCTCATGGAGGTGGAGAAGCACAAGCTCATTTTCGGCACAAAAACAGCTATGATAAAGGTTGTCGAGGGTGCAGAATTTGTTGTCACAAGAAAAACCTCACAGGCTACAAAGCTTATGGAGGAGGACGAGCTTATCTTTGTGGATATGCTGATGGAAAATGACACAATGGTAATGCGTTCTAAGAAGGAAATGTTCCTCAGGATAGACTGTGCGACAATTCCTGAAAAGAAAAAGGCAGCAGTCGGTGTGCGCGGCATGAGACTCGACCGGGAAGATCAGCTTAGCGACATCTATCTGCTGCGTGATCAGGAAGAGCGCGAGGTCGAGGTAAAGGGCAAGCCTGTGGCACTCAACAGACTGCATGTGGCAAATCGCGACACTAAGGGTGTTAGGAAGTAGTTGGATATATAGATATGTGCGGTAACTGACTTTCAGATATTACCAAGCGTTGTATATAAGGTAAAGTGAAGAAATAAGTATAATGATATAAAGTTACAAGGCTATATAAAGCAGTTCGGTTACAAAATTGTAAAAAGCAGCTCAGATACGGAAATGTGAAATCATAAATTCCGAAAACTGAGCTGCTTTTTTATGCGGTTTTATGTTAGACATATTAATATCTTATACACAGATAAAAAGCCTCATACACCACAAAAACCGATGCATGGGATGTTCAGGCTGTTTACCTGTATTTTAGTTTTATCCTGTAACCTTTGATTTGGCACGGCTTGCTGACGGTGCAAGATGTATGTTCTTTACAAATGCAAGCACATAGTAGCTTAAGATGATATTTACAGGAAGCTGGATAAGGTTTTTGATCACTCTAGGTCCGAGCAGTGCGATATATTTTGCTGCGATGCTCTCACCAGGGGCTGCGATAAGCAGTGTGATCCAGTAGGTAGACAGCAGGATATTTACGATAAATACATCTGTTGTGATACCTAAGATACAACGTCCCATGAACTTAAGGTCAAGGGCTTTGAATTTTCTGTCCTTTACAGTGGATGGGAATTTCTTATAGAAGAATAATCCGTAGATCATGCCAGCGAGGGCACTGCTGAGTGTAAGTCCCGGATTGAATGCACCGGTAGGCTTTAAGATGAACTGGATCACGTCTCCGAGTCCTCCGCAGACAAAGCCCATAACAGGACCAAAGAACGCACCTGTTACGACATTGGTGATAAAAGAAAACGATATCCTGAGTGAATCGGATACCTGTATTGACACGAAAAATGCCAGTACGGTGTGCAGTGCCAAAAGCAGTGCTGCAGCCACCAGTGAGCGAAGATTGGTAAATTCTTTCGCTGAGTCAGTAAACATAGTTACAAATTTTTTCATTAAAAAGTCCTCCTTTCGCAGTTTCCTTAGACTACATAAAGGAGGATAACATCCAAACACCTAGATTATGTAGCAGCGGGATGCGAACAAAATACCGCGGATATTTCCTTCGTCCGGGTGACAACTCCCTGTTCATCCGGCACTTCACGCATTATGTTCTACTCTGCTAAGCCATATTTTTTATGTGTGTGGGAAAGATTGTTAAATCCCAGACACAAGGCTCATTATAGCAGATTACGAAATCGTGTCAAGAAAAAATATAAGTATTTGCAAAATTGATTGAGGAAAAAGCGATTGTAGAGTATAATTTTTACTGATTATTGAAACTGAAAGGATAAGACTGACGATATATGAAAGCGATTTTATTTGATTTGGACGGAACACTGATAGACTCATCTGAGGGCATTACAAGATCGGCACAGTATGCGCTGGCGCATTACGGCATAGATGAGCCTGATCTTAAAAAGATATATTTTTTTATAGGACCGCCACTTATGAATACATTTATGAACCACTACGGATTTTCAAAGGAAAAAGCGGTGGAGGCAGTTGCTGTATACAGGGAAAGATATCAGGATACAGGCATATTTGAGTGCTCGCTTTATCCTGGAGTAAAAGAATGCATAGAGGAGCTTAAGAAGCGAGGCTACATGATAGGAATGGCATCTTCAAAGCCTGAGGAGTCTTGCAAGCGTATACTTGAGCATTTTGGCATATTGGAATTGTTTGATGATGTCGTGGGAGCTACCTTTGACGGAAAGATCGACACCAAGGAAGAGGTATTAAACGAGGTAATGCGCAGATGGAGCGATATACCAAGAGAGGAAATGTGCCTGATCGGAGATACTATGTTTGACATAGAGGGTGCAAACAAGGTAGGTGTGCCGAGCATAGCTGTAAGCTTTGGCTTTGGTAATGTGGACGAGATGCTAAAAGCCGGGGCAAAGACGGTGGTGGATGATCTAAGAAAATTGCCGGATGTGCTTGCAGAGCTGTTCTAAGTGTGAGGTGCTGAATGAATAACAGATTAAAATTAAAAGCAGTAGTGTGGGAGATCATATTTCCTGTAATGCTGTACTATATAGTATTTTTAAGTACGATGTATTTCGCGTTTGCATTTATAGGGCATACGGCTGCCACATACATGACAGCACAGATCATAGCGGCAGCAGTCACGATACCGTTTATGTATTTTGCGAGCTATAAGCCGACACAGGAAATGTTCGTACAGAAGCCGAAAATTGATAAGGCTCTTGGATTAAATATAGTGTATGTGATAGTGATAACGCTTTTCATATCATTTGCACTCAACAATATCATATCAATGACACCGCTTGTGAAGCTTTCAAGTGGCTATGCGCAGGCAAACGAGAGCTTCTACGGCAGCACACTTGTGCTGGAGCTTATCGGTTCAGGAATACTTTCACCGATCATGGAGGAACTTGTATTCCGCGGCATAGTATTTGGAAATCTGCGAAAGCTTACAGGTTTGTGGCAGTCGGTGTTTTTTTCAGCACTGCTGTTTGGACTTATACATTTCAATATCGTGCAGTTTGTCTATGCGTTTCTGCTTGGAATAGTGCTCGCGCTGTTTATGTATAAGTCGGGGCATATGTATGCTGCCATGATAGGGCATATCACGGCAAATGTGTTTGCTGTAATAAGGACAGAGACAGGCATACTTGATAATACGCTGGATGGAAGTGTGATGGCGTGGATAGTGTCTGTTGTGGCACTTGTTGTGGGTGTTGTTTTTATGGTATGTTATGTCCGCAAAATTAATAAAGGAAAATAGGGTAACAGCTATGCGCAGAGAACTTTTAGATGAGCTTATGACGGTTTCAGAAGAAGAAAGTAAATACCGTGCGGGGCAGAATTTAATAGAAAGACAGCTCTATTCGGGAGAGTCCATTGACGAAATAGACAGAGAAAAACTGCTCAAGAGAGGGCGGCTTATTACCGTCCGTCCCCATAGCCGTTTTGTGGATTTTCCGGAACACAGGCACAACTACGTGGAGATAATGTATGTGGTGCAGGGAAGCATCACGCATGTGATAGAGGGCAAGGAGCTTGTGATGCAAAGCGGTGATGTGCTTATGCTCAATCAATATGTAGCTCATTCCATAAAAAGAGCAGAGTATAATGATATAGGAATAAACTTTATAGCTCTGCCGGAATTTTTTGAAATTCCTCTTTCAATGTTAAACGGAAAAAATGTGCTTGCTGAGTTCATAATAGGGGCACTCAGGCAGAAAAATCCGGTATCGCATTATCTGTTGTTCAGGCTCGATAATAATTTACAGATTGATAATCTGATGGAAAATATGATAGAGTCGATGTTTCACGAAAAAAACGGCAGCAGTTATGATATTATGAATCAGTATTCTATGGGGCTTGTTTTTTTATATCTGCTAAATCATCTTGAGGATTTAAGCCACAATTCATCTATGGATTACAAGGAAACGATAGTTCAGGCGGTGCTTGAATACATAGACAGTGATTGCCGGAATGCCAACCTGACAAAGATAGCGGAGGATACACACCAGTCTGTCACGGTACTAAGCAAACTTATAAAGCAGCGCACCGGCTCTAATTTTCAGGAACTTTTGCAGCAGAAGCGTTTTAGCATGGCAGTAAAGCTTCTTTTAGATACGGATCTGTCGGTTGAGGACATAGCACTTGATGTCGGATACGAAAATCAAAGCTACTTTTTCAGACAGTTTAAAAGCCGCTATGGTATGACACCGCGGAAATACAGAATAGAGCATAGAAATGTAAAATAGAAAATAAGGACAGTTTTTTAGTCTAATTAGAGCCTAAAAAACTGTCCTTATTTTTGTTAATTTAAAAATCATAAAATACTTAAATTAACAAGGGGGTATTCTATGAATACAATACATGCGATTATTTTTGATCTTGACGGTGTTATATGCTTTACTGATAAATATCATTATCAGGCATGGAAGGAGCTTGCAGACAGGGAAGGGATAAACTTTGATGAGAAGATCAATGACAGACTGCGTGGAGTAAGCCGTATGCAGAGTCTTGACATAATTCTTGAAAGAGCCTCAAAGGAATATACTGAGGAAGAAAAAGAAAGTATGGCAGCAATGAAAAATGAAAGCTATGTAAAATTGCTTGAAAATATGTCAACAAAGGATCTCTCAGACGAAGTGAAAAACACTTTGGACGAACTGCGCCGCAGAGGCTATAGACTTGCAATAGGTTCAAGCAGTAAAAATACTAAGAAGATATTAAAGCAGATAGGATTAGGTGATTATTTTGATGCCATAAGTGATGGAACAAATATCACGAAATCAAAGCCTGATCCGGAAGTCTTTCTAAAAGCGGCGGATATGGTGGAGGAAAAACCACAGAACTGTCTGGTTGTGGAGGATGCAGCCGCAGGAATAGATGCTGCCTGTGCAGGTGGATTTCTAAGTGCGGGAATCGGAGATGCAGCCGCACATGAGGGCGTAACATATCCGATCCGCACATTTGGAGAACTTCTTTCTATTTGTCAGGACTGCTAAGCTGTGAAATAAGCGTTATATTTATCAATCTGATCTCTAACAATTCTAAAGTGGCATTCAGTTCGAGGATTTTATCATTGCCTACATTTACAAGGCTCTGATGAAATCCCGGGCGGGATGCCATTTTTAACATCTCTAATTCTTCTGCAGTGGTAAGCTCTAATGCTCCCATGGCTGTCCACTGGTCATAGGCACTTCCGTGAGTTCTGTTTACATAAGTTTCGGAAATCTTATATTCTCCGGGGGCTATATCAGACAGGGTAAGTCCGATGGCTACAGGTTCGGCATCAGCAAATACAGTATATCTGTCATTTTCCGTCATATCAAAACGCTCACCATTGGCATATAGATAGTTAAAGTGCTTGTAGTTATATAGCATGATCTGATAGCTGTTATTCTTTTTGGTGACAAAATAGCCGTCTCCACGTCCAAGGAACTGATCGCCAAGCTGATTTAGTAATGTGTAGGCATAGTAACTTGCCTTTGGTATTCCGTTTACGGTGTAAAGTCCGAGACCTCCGAAAAAGAGTTTGTCAGGTAATGCACCGTCAGCCATCAGATCAGTAAGAGCCTGATATGTAAAACTGCTTAATCTGTCATAATTTTCAAGTATATTTTTTACAATATAGCAGGATTTGTAGCAGGTGTCATTTAACAGATCCTGCTGGCTTGGAGTGTTATTCCACTCTGACAGGTAGATAGGCATATTGCCAAGCTTGAGCTGTCTGCGCTCACGCATTACCTGCATTACAAAGTCTTTCAGACCATCGGGATTTTCAGATAAGCTCATGGTATATACGAAACCGAAGGACTCCTTTGAATGATTTGGATTTGAAAAAAGTTTAGTATCATAATATGTAAAACTTAAGCTGTCAGGGGTACAGTTGTTTGTGCGGCACCATTCCCAGAAATGCAGATACCAGTTTTCATAATCATCCGCCACGATGTAGTAGGTCGGTGGTAGTGAAAACTCTATATCAGGACAAAAATCTTTGATGCAGTGATAAGTTTCTCTGTAAAATTCAAAAAAATCTTTTTCATTTGCAAAGCCAAAAAGATCAGTATTTGTATCAGGCTGATTCCAAAGTCCGAATTTCCAGTTTTTAATGACATCAATACCATAGCGATCACTGATATGCTGTAAAAACTTAAGCACAAGGGTACACCAGGCATTTACAGACTGCGGCTGGCTTACATTTGATCCGAAAAGTCTCTTATTAGGATACTTTGCCAGTTTTTCCGGCATATACGATAGCTGTATCCACGGCTTTAAATTATTTTTACACACAAAATCTAAAACCTTATCTGTATAGGAGAAACTGTATACAGGACTGCCTGCGGCATTTTCATTGTATACATGAAGCTCATCCGAAAATATTCCACACAGCTTAATATATTCAAAACCAATGGTTCTCTGCAAATGGGAGAGCATATCCTGCACATCACTTATAAGTATGTCGCTCGCACGTCCGACGGTCATCATCTTTTTCCAGGTGTGGACTAAGGCGTAAGAGCTTTGACCGACAGATATACTTATATCCTGTCTGGTGGCAGGAGATGCAACCTGTGTGTGAATATCGTCATTTAAGTACTTTTTAAGCCCTGCTATATAGTTGTGCTGTTCTATTGGCTGTGTCGAAAGCTCTTTTGACTGCTTTTGCTCGCGACGGTATTCCTTAGGCAGCATATTATATTGCTTCTTAAAGAGTGTCACAAAGGCATGGCTGTTAGGAAAACCGCTGTCGATCGCTATTTCATCAATATTTTTATCTGTTGTCGAAAGCTCCTGTACGGCATGCATGAGCCGGTACTGATTTAAGTAGCCAAGGAAATTCATTCCGTAGTATTCAACAAAAAATTTAGAAAGATAAGGAACTGACAGGTGAACCTCATCTGCTAATTCCTTTAATGTGATGTTTTCTGTGTATCGCTGCTGGATAATCTGAGAGATCTCAGAAATCCTGAGAGCATATTTGTGGTTTTTCTTTTCTTTAGATGTGGAGAGCTTTATGCGGAAGTTGCGGTATAAAACATCCATTACATTGTAGATATATGACCAGTTGCGAAGCTCATAGCCCTCCGTTTTGTCTACGTTAGTCTTTATTATGTGTGCGATAAGTGAGCGCAGCTTAGCGAAAGCCGCCGGGTTATCTGATATTGAACTGACGCAGAAAAAGCGCGGATGTGAAGGAACTGGCAAAATCTGTTCGAACAGTGTCTGGTTAAACAGTACCGTCACGACAACACAGTTTACACCATGAAGTTCATGCAGTGTAAGAGGATTGACACAAAACACATCATCTTCCTTAAGACTATACATATGATCGTCAATCTGCAAAGTACAGTTTCCTGATACAAGCATGGACATCTCGAAATAGTCATGCATCTGCTGTCTGATATGATCGAAACGCTGCATAGTGCAGCGGACCGGCATATGAAGATTGTCATCTGATATAAGATAGTAATTCTCGGACATATTTATCCCCCTTATCGCAAAAAAATGATTATAAATTGATTAAAACATACATGTAATACAAAAATCAATAAAAACATCAAATTTTTAATCTATTTTGAGGTGCAAAAATAAAAATTATGGACAGCTACAAAAGAAGATCATAAAAATATTAAAAATTAAAGTGAAACAGATAAAAAACAAAATCACATGATAATTAATGAAATTCTATAATATCCATAAAGACGAGGTGATAAAAATGAATGAACCAATTTTAAAAGTTGAAAACATGAATAAAAAATTCGGAAGTACGGTAGCCCTGAATAATGTATCACTTTCGGTGTATCCGGGAGAGATCAGGGGACTGATAGGTGAGAACGGATCAGGAAAGTCAACAGTTACTTCAATCGTGGCAGGAATGCAGCCATGTGACAGCGGTACGATGACATTTAAAGGTCAGGACTGGAAACCTCTTAGCATGATAGATGCACTGCACAGAGGAATAGGAATGATCGTTCAGGAAAGCGGAACAATACAGGGAATAACAGTGGCAGAAAACATTTTCCTGGCGGAGACAGAGAAATACAGAAATAAACTGGGACTCATAAACCGCAAAAAGATGAACGCAGATGCTACTGAGGTTATGAAGAATATAGGCGTGAATGATGTTACCGGAGATATGCTTATGCAGAAGCTGGATTTCCAGACAAGGAAACTGGTGGAAATAGCAAAGGTGATCATGAAAGAGCCGCAGATACTTGTAATAGATGAGACAAGCACAGCACTTTCACATGACGGAAGACAGATCTTATACAACATAATGAATAAGTTCAGAAAAGAGAATAAGTCGGTGATATTCATATCACACGATCTGGATGAGATCATGGAAGTGTGTGATACATTAACTGTTTTAAGAGACGGACAGATAATAAGAACTTTCGATAAGGAAGAGTTTGAGGCTGGTGCGATACGTGCGAGCATGATCGGAAGAGAATTGCAGGGAGATTACTACAGGAGTGATTTTAAGGCAAGCGCACAGCAGGAAGTTGCACTCGAGGTTAAAAATCTTGTTTACACAGACCGCTTAAAGGATATTTCTTTTCAGATTAGAAAAGGTGAGATCGTGGGAATCGGAGGTCTGGCACATTGCGGAATGCATACGCTCGGAAAGGTATGCTTTGGGGCATTAAAGCCGGAGCAGGGAAGCGTTACCGTGGGTGATGGCACAAAAGTTGACAGTCCTGCAACTGCCATGAAGAAGAGAATAGGATATGTTTCAAAGGACCGTGATGTTGAATCCTTATGTCTGAATGCAAGCATAGAGGACAATATTTCAATCGCAGGAATGGATGAATTTGCCGTTAAAAAATTCCTTGTACTGAGAAATAAAGAAAAAAGATATGTGGATAATCAGATCAAAGAGCTGTCGATCAAATGTGCCGGCAGGGATCAGCAGGTGTCACAGCTTTCGGGAGGAAATAAGCAGAAGGTCGTATTTGGCAAATGGATCGGCTGCGGAAGTGAAATCCTCATTCTCGACTGTCCGACAAGAGGTGTGGATATAGGTGTAAAGCAGGCAATGTATCAGCTTATGATAAAGCTCAAAAACGAGGGCAAATCAATACTTATGATAAGTGAGGAGCTGCCGGAGCTTATAGGAATGAGCGACCGTATTCTCATTATGAAAGACGGAGAGATAAAGAAAGAATTCGAAAGAAGTGAGGAGCTTTCAGACTCACAGATTATCGAATATATGATTTAGGAGGCAAATGCAATGACTAAGAATAAAAAAATAGTGATAAGTGCGTTACCGTTTGTGGCACTTATTGCACTGTTTGCAATATTTTGTGGGATTGTAAGCAGTAAAGGTTACCGGTTGGATATGTATATAAAAATCATTTTTAATGAAGGAATAGTATTATCCATAGTTGCAACAGGAGCGATTTTTATCTATACGTTGGGATCATTTGATATCAGCCTTGGAGCAGCGACTCTTTTTGCGGCAACTCTTGGAGTAGTCACTTATAACAAAACAGAAAATCTTGGAGCAATGATACTTGTGATCCTGCTTTCAGGAATCGGATGTTCACTTTTGAATTCAGTGCTTGCATCGCTGTTTCACATTCCGGTGTTTGTCACAACGGTAGCGATGATGTCCGTGCTGTCAGCTATAGCTTCACAGATAATCACTACAAAGGGTGGTGCTGTTGGTGGAATAAGTATTCCAAGTGCGGTAGTAAAATCAATGGATACATCGGTATTTAAAATTATTGTTCTGGTAATATGGGTGGCTGTATGTATTTTCATATTTAATTATACAAAGTTCGGAAGAAGAGAAAAATTTGTAGGTGGTAATCCGGTGTGCTCTGAGCTTTCAGGTATTAAATACAATAAATATGCGATACTTGGCTTTCTGATCGCAGGAGTAGGTGTCGGAATCGGAGCATTTATGACTCTTGTGTATACACCATCTGTTACTACAACAACAGCAGGAGACATTGGAATGAATATCATGGTTGCCATCGTATTTGGTGGTATGCCTATATCAGGAGGTGCCAGATCAAAGATATATGCGGCTGTAGTAGGAGGCTTTTCATATATCATATTGAATAATATTCTGGATCTGCTTATTGACTCAACATCGGGATATGGAATCACACAGATCATAAGTGCGGTATTTTTCCTGATAGTTGTTTATGTTGCGAGTGTAAATTACCGTTCGCAGATGTTACCAAGGTAGAATTTAACACATAGTGTGTTAAAGATATATTCATTAAGAATAGGGAGGAAGAAAATATGAAACTTAAAATGAAGAAACTGGCAGGTCTTGGACTTGTAGCCGCAATGTCACTGTCTACACTGGCAGGCTGCGGAAACAGTGGAAATGCAGCGGGGGACACATCTGCAAAAGAAAGTAAAACGCAGAGCGATGTCAAAATCGGAGTACTGGTTCAGGATGTAAGTGGCGAGGAGGCTCTTGGATTTAGAGCTTATTATGAGGATTATATCGCAGATCAGTATGGTGTGACATTTACATATACAGATGAGCTTACAGATGCTGCAAGCGAGAAATCAGCAATAGAAAAATTTGCATCACAGGGATATCAGGGTGTTATCTCTTTCTCAAGCAATGACCGTGCATTACAGATCGAAACATGTGAGTCAAACCAGATTTATTATGCTGTAGCAGCAGGAATGCTTGATGATGACCAGTATGAGCAGTATAAGGGCAATGAGTATTTCTTAGGACAGGTCGGACCAAGCATGGAAACTGAATACCAGGCAGGCGTTGATATGGGAAAATTCTTTGCTGACAAGGGTATTAAGACAGTGGCAATGTATGGTGCATTTATTCCAAATCCAATGCATGTTTACCGTGTTGCAGGTGTACTTTCAGGACTTGGACTTTCTTATGACGGTTCAACTGATGAGGCTGAGGTAGTAGGCAAGATCTTTGCAGATCAGGGCGTTGATCCTTCCAAGGTGTCAGGAGATATCGAGATGGTAGCTTATCTGCAGGGATATGGTGATACAACAACTGATGAGATCAATGCAGCAATTCAGGCAGCTCCTGACGCATTTATCTCTGTAGGAATGGCAACTACATTCTTCACACAGCAGTTAAATGCCGCTGGAATTGAGTTTTCTGATATTGATTCATTTACAAAGAGCAATGGTGAGGCAATAACAAGTGGAAAACTCGTATACCTTGCCGGTAAGTATTCATCTTCAGTAGGACCTGCTTTCGCACTTGTCATGAATGCAATAAACGGAAACGTTGTACGTGATGCAGATGGAAATGCTGTATCTATCAGCCAGAATTATCAGGTTGCAACAGACGAGGCAACATTTGATGAGTTCTATAAGACAGATAATGGAGACAATCCAATTTACAATAAAGAAACATTAGACAAGATCATTGGGGACTCTGTTACCTGTGACGACATTACTAAACTTGTAGAGTCTAAATAAACTTATTTTTCATTACCGGTCGCGGCTTAAACGAGCCGCGTCCTCTCCAAATGAATGACAGATGTTGTCATTTATTTGGAGAGGGTATTTAAAAGCATACCTAAAAATGAGAGGAGAAAATATCATGAATAAAAAACATTCTATAAAAAATTTCCTTGGGGCAATAGCGATACCGCTTATAGTAGCAATTCTGCTTCAGGGCATATGCCTAAGCAAAGGCAGAACAATGATAGCTAATATCACAAGCTTTGACAATTTTGTAGTGTATGCAGCGATAGTTATGATAACAACTATAGCATTGTCTATTAACTTAAACAGCGGACGATTTGATTTCTCGTTAGGATCAATGTCCATACTTTCTTCGGTTTTAGGAGCTAAAATTACATATTCAGTCTTAGGTGGTGGAAATTACAGTGCGCTTATGATGTTCGTACTTACAGTAGTATTTGGTATGCTGCTCGGACTGATCTCAGGTCTTTTGTATATAGCATTGCACCTGCCTCCGATCATTACATCACTTGGTGTGACACTTATATATGAAGGTGTTCTTTTTACCATAACAGAGGGACGCTATGTTATGAAAGAAGTACAGAATGCATCTATGACAGCATTTACAGGAAACTGGATATATGCAGCAATCATAATAGTGATAGTACTTGTTGTAGCAATAGGAATATTTGATTATACAAAATTCGGATACGATTACAATGCACTTAAAAACGGACAGAAGGTTTCGGTCAACACAGGTATTAAGGAAATTCCAAATGCTATAGGCTGCTACGTGATATGCGGAGGACTTATGGGAATAGTCGGTTTCTTAAATGCTGCAAGAAGTACGACAATCAACGGTGGACAGCTTAACTTTGGATCTATCAGTATTATGTTTACAGCATTTTTACCAATGTTTATAGGAGCATACATCAGTCGTTTTACAAATGAGAAAATAGGTTTTCTTCTGGCTGCATTATGTATGTCAATGCTCAACTCGACATTTGCAGTATTTTCAAGCGAAGTAAATGCTTCAATGCAGGCGATAATCAATGCGGTTCTTCTGGTGGTATTTTTAATTTACCTCAGTAATGAGCATTTGCTGGTAAGTATTTTTACAAGAAAGCATAAATAAAGATCGGGAGGACACATGATGATTAATTTAACAAAGAAACCATTCTCACTTTCAAAAGAGGACATTGAATGGGTGGAGAATACAAAGTCAGCAATGACTGTAGAGGAAAAAATAGGTCAGTTGTTTGTACCGATAGGATATTCCGGTGATCCTGACTATTTGCAGAATGTAATGCTTGCACATCATATCGGTGGAATCATGTATAGATGTGGAGAGTCTACAGAGATGCAGCAGACACACAGATATTTACAGGAACACAGTAAGATACCTCTTTTGATAGGTGCAAATCTTGAGGACGGAGGCTGTGGAATAGCAACAGACGGAACACAGTACGGAAAACAGATGCAGGTAGCTGCCACAGGAGACGTGGAGGATGCATACAGACTCGGCAAAGTAAGCTGCAGCGAGGGTGCGGCAGTAGGCTGTAACTGGGCATTTGCTCCGGTCGTAGACATAGACCGGAACTGGAGAAATCCTATCACAAATGTAAGAACATATGGAGACGATCCTCAAAGGGTGTTAAACTGCGGACTTAATTACATGAAAGCCGCAAAAGAGGAAAATGTACTTGTTGCAATAAAGCATTTTCCGGGCGATGGCTGTGATGAGGTGGATCAGCACATACTTACAAGCGTCAATAATTTATCCTGTGAAGAGTGGGATGAGACATACGGAAAAATATATGGAGGTCTGATAGAAGCAGGTGCGCAGACTGTAATGGTAGGTCATATCGCACAGCCGGCATATCAGAAAATGTATAATCCGGATTTTCCTGATAAGCTGGTTCCGGCTTCATTATCGCCTGAACTGTTAAAAGGCCTGCTCCGTAAAAAGCTTGGCTTTAACGGACTGATAGTTACGGACTCAACCTGTATGGTCGGATTTAGCTGTGCAATGGAAAGAGAGAAGGCAGTTCCATATGCGATAGAATCAGGCTGCGATATGTTCCTGTTTAACAAGGATCTGGATGAGGATTACCATTATATGTTAAACGGTTACAAGCAGGGAATTCTCTCAGAACAGCGTCTTGATGAGGCTGTCACAAGGATTTTGGCTACTAAGGCATCTCTTGGATTACATAAAATAGCAAAGTCTGATATCGTGCCGGATAAGGCGGCTCTTGAAGTATTAAGATCTGATGAGCATGTCACCTGGGCAAAAAACAGTGCAGATAAGGCGGTTACACTTGTAAAGGATACAGAGCATATTCTGCCGATCGATCCACGCAAGACCAAAAAAGTCCTGCTTGAGATCATGGGGGATTTCCCATCGAATGAAAGAGTACTTGAAAGCTTCAGAAGCAGACTGGTTAAAGAGGGCTTTGATGTTACGGTATATGAAAAAGAAAACTTTGAAACAGCAAAATTTGATGTAGAGACATTTAAGAGTAGTTATGATCTCGTTATTTATATTGGAAATGTGGAGAATGCATCAAATAAAGTAACGAACAGGCTTTCATGGTATACCTTCTGGGGAAACGGCAACAATGTTCCTTGGTTTACGGCAGAAAGACCGGTCATATTTATAAGTCTTGCAAATCCGTATCATCTTATAGATGTACCTATGATAAAAACCTACATAAACGGTTATTCAAACAGTGAATATGTGATAGAGGCTGTTGTTGAAAAGATCATGGGAAGAAGCAGATTTGAAGGAAAAACTCCGGTTGATCCGTTTTGCGGAAAAGAATATTTGAAATGGTAAGTTTTAAGAATAAGAGAGAAACAGGTTATGGAAAAAGAAAACAGATTATTGACTAAGGCTTTAAGCCTTTTGCCAAAAGTAAAAGAAACATTGGTCTGCCCATCAGAGGATCAGAAATATTCTGCACCTCTTAAAAAGGGCGATCATGTGGAAATAGATTTTGGAAAACATCTTGTAGGACAATTAAAAATTAAATTTGGATATAAAAATTCCCATCCTGATGCGCCTGTATGGCTTAAGATATCTTTTGCAGAAAATCATAAAGAGTTTGAAGAAAATGTGGAGGATTATAATGGCTGGATATGTTCGGCATGGGTGCAGCAGGAGCAAATGCACTTTGATCTGATACCGGCAGAATATACACTGCCGAGAAGATACTCTTTCAGATATGTAAGGATAGAAGTGCTTGATATAAGTTCAAAATTTGATCTGATAATTGAGGATGCAAAAGCCATTGCCGTATCATCGGCAGATGACAGCACACTTATTTCATATGACAATACGGACGAAGAACTGGTAAACATAGACAGGATCGCATGCGCGACACTGCATGATTGTATGCAGGAAGTCTTTGAGGACGGACCGAAAAGAGACCGTAGATTATGGATGGGAGATCTGCGTTTGCAGGCACTTGCAAATTATGAGACATATCAGATGAACGATATGGTAAAGGGCTGTCTGTATCTGTTTGCAGCACTGCCGATGCCAAATGGACAGGTTGGAGCGTGTCTGTTTTTAGAGCCAAAGCCGGAGTTGGATGATACGAGCATGTTTGATTATTCACTGCTCTTTGTAGCGGCTTTGTGGGATTATTATAAGCAGACTAAAGATATCGAGGCTCTCCGTGATCTGTGGGATACCGCAAAAACACAGATCTCACTGGCAATGAAACAGGTAGACTCTGATGGAACTGTAAAGGACAGTGATAAGCTGGGATGGTGTTTTTTAGACTGGTCGCTGGAGCTTAATAAGCAGGCAGGAGCGCAGGGAGTTTTGCTTTATGCAATGAAAAGTGCTATTGCGATAGCACACGAACTGGGAAAAGAACGTGATGCGGATTGTATTTCACAGACATATGAATTGTATAAGAGTGCAGCCATAAGACATTTTTACAATGAAGAGAAAGGCTTGTTCTTAAGTGGAAAACCAAAACAGATCTCATATGCAAGTCAGGTGTGGCTCATATTGGGAGGAGCAGTTTCTCCGGAAGAGGGACTTAGGATATTACATAATGTGGCTGAATATGAGGATGCGATAGATATGGTAACACCATATATGCATCACTATTATATAGAGGCACTTATATCATGTGGTGCAATGGATGAGGCACTTGATGTTATGAGGAAGTATTGGGGCGGTATGGCAAAACTTGGTGCAGACACCTTCTGGGAGCTGTATAATCCGAAAAATCCTGATGAGTCACCGTATGGTGGAACTATCGTAAACAGCTATTGTCATGCATGGAGCTGTGCACCGGCATATTTCCTTAGAAAATATTTTTGAGAAATAGTGTAGAGGTAATGCTATGAAGAAAATCGGAAATAAAGTATTTTTAATGATATTGGTTTTTGTCGCTATTTTTGGAATTAACACTGTGATTTCAATAAGGACACAAAGCAGAGTAAAGCAGGCAGGGCTTGATATAACGGATGAGTATATACCTATACAGACCGAGATCTTTACTATCCAGAAAAGCATGGAAAGAGGTCAGAAATATCTTAACATCATAAGTCTGTATGATAATGCCGATTTAAGATCACAGCTTGAAAGTTCGCTGGCTGATGAAGTAAGTACAATAACTGAGAGTGAAAAAAAGATAGAAAGCTATCTTGAGAGTGTTGATGATGCAGACCTGAAAAATGCGGTCAAGGAATATGAACAGTTTCTTTCCGAGGTTATAGTACAGTTTGATCAGATACAGGGATATGTGGATGCCGGAGATTTCGCACAGGCAAGTGTTGCGCTGGGAGTTGATTTTCAGCAGCTTGTAAAGGATATGGGAGAAGAGACCGAGAAAAACCTGACAGCAGCACTGGAACAGGGAATATCTGATATGTCCAAACAGTATAATCAGGCTGTAAAATATAATCTCTTAATGACAAAAGTTTTATTTTTGGTTTTCATTCTGATTGCAGTGGCAGTAATTTTTATCATGTATAGGACGATAAGCAGACCTGCAAGTGAAGCCAGCAGCCAGTTAAATACCATTATAGACGGGATAGACAGGAAAGAAGGAAATCTGACACAGAGGATCAACGTAAGATCAAGTGATGAAATAGGCAGATTGTCTGATGGAGTTAACAGCTTTATCATGCAATTACAGAATATCATATCAAATATAAGCAGACAGTCTGCTACAATGCAGCAGGCACTTGCGCTGATGAATAAGGAAGTTAACAGTTCCGACGATAATGTAAACTATATTGCTTCAATGATGCAAGAGATCACGGCAAGCATGGAAGAAATATCATCATCCATAGAAGGTCTTACACAAAATACTCATGAGATACTTGAGTCTATCAACAGTGTGAGTGAGCAGACAGACGAAGGTGTAGCCATAGCGGCTGATATCAAGGCTCTTGCAATAGGAGTAAAAGAAGAGACAGAAAAGAAGAAAATGGAGATCCAGAATATCGTCGGATCAAAGCAGGAAATTTTATCAACATCGATCGAGCAGAGCAGACAGATAGGAAGTATCAATAATCTGACAAATGATATTCTTGATATTGCAAGCCAGACAAACTTACTGGCTCTGAATGCCTCAATAGAAGCAGCCCGTGCCGGTGAGGTTGGAAAGGGATTTGCGGTTGTAGCAGATGAGATCAGGCAGTTGGCTGAGAACAGTAAAAATACTGCGAGTGATATCCAGGGCATAAGTGTCGGTGTGATCTCTGCCGTTAATCAGCTTATGGACAATGCGCAGGATTTTATGGAGTTTGTTCAGGACAGGATCATGGGAGATTATGTGGGATTTGAAGGTGTCACGGATATGTATTATGAAAAGGCTGAGCATATGGATTCTGTAATGGCAGCATTTAATACAAATATTGCCTCACTGCGCAAGGTTATGGAAGAAATGAACGGAGGAATTACAAATATATCAACGGTTGTTGAAGAAAATGCACAGGGAGTAAGCACTGCAACTGAGAATGTATCAAGTCTTGCAAATTCAATAGCAAACATACATGAACGTGCTATAGAAAATGTAAATTGTTCAAATATGCTTATGGAAGAGATGAATCGTTTTCAGAAGATTTAATGTATGATCAAAGGGTGATGTAGATGATGAGAAAAAGGATTGCATTTTTGGCAGGGGCGATCAGCTTTGACAACCAGAGCCGTGTGGTGGATGGTGTATTAAAGCGGGCCTCTGAAATGGGGATTGATGTTTATATATTTACATGCTTTGTAAATTATGATGAACTTGAAGAAAACAAAATAGGTGCTTTCAGGATAATGGATCTTCCTGATTTTTCGACTTTTGACGGTGTGATATGCATGAAAAATTCCATACAATATGAGCCGGCAGCAAGATCAGTGGTAAATCGGATAATAAAAAGTAAAGTTCCTGCTGTAAGCATTGATGAGAAGATAAATGGAATGCACTATGTCGGAATATCGGACTATAAAAGTCAGAAAAGCATAGTGGAGCATCTGATAAATGAACATCATCTTACAAAAATAAATTATGTATGCGGAATTCTGGAAGGAAAAGAGGGCGCAGACAGATATCGTGCGTATAGGGATGCTATGGCAGAACATGGCATTCCTGTTTGTCATGATCAGATTTATTATGGAAATTACAACCGTGAGAGCGGCAGGAAGGCTGTGGAATTTTTTGCAAAGACCGGGATGCCACAGGCGATAGTATTTGCAAATGATGCAATGGCAATAGGCGGTACGGAACGGCTCAGGCAGTACGGGTACAGAGTGCCTGAGGATATCGTGATCACAGGATTTGACAACGATGAATTGTCGGAATTTTGTGTGCCATCACTTACAACTGTGGACAGAAGACAGCAGAAAATCGGAGAAACAGCAGTAGATCTGCTCTTTGCAAATGAAAATGAGTGTGAGATAGAGCAGGAAACACAGGTCATATACAGGGAGAGCTGTGGCTGTAATGAACAAAGTGAGATGAAGCTTACTGATCTTAGGATAGACTATCAGAATAAATGCCTGATATATGAGGAGGCTCTTGACACATTAAAAAGCATGCAGCTTGATCTTACCGGACTTGAGAGTATAGACGAGCTTTGCGGCAGGCTGAAAAAATATGTTATAAGATCAGATATGAAAAGCTTTTATCTGTGTCTGTGTGACAGAAAGAAACTGTTTGAGGGTGATACTTTAAAATGTGAAAGCTATACACAAAACATAAATATTCCTATTGCATATCATAATGAAGAGTTTAGCAGTTATAATGAATTTCCCACAAGGGATATATTGCCGGAGGCTGTAAGAAATACGGACAGGCAGACGTTTTATGTAGTCACACCGATATACTACCAGAAAATATGTTATGGCTATTGTATATCGGATGGAAGTACATTTGCGCTTAAAAGTGAACTTTCATATCTGTGGACTGTAAATATCGCCATGGCACTTGAAAATATCCGTAAATGGAAATGGATAAACAGAATGAATGAAAAAATAAGCCGTATGTGGAAATATGATATGCTCACGCAGGTGCTTAACAGAAGTGGTTTTTTCTTTTGTGCAGAGGAACTGGTAAAAGATATAAAAAGCACAGACAGCATGGCATTTATGATCTTTCTCGATATTGACGGATTAAAAAGTGTAAACGATAATCAGGGACATGAGGTAGGGGATACGTTTATTGCGGAGATAGCGGATGTGTTAAAAAGAGCTGTTCCGAAAGACTGCCTCATAATGAGGTACGGAGGAGATGAATTTGTAGTATTCGGACGCTGTGAGAATGGTGACAGGATGAGATCAATAGTAAGCCGGATCAAAGCCATGATAGCGGAGGCAAATGAAGCTCCAGACCGCAGATACACATTATCAGCCAGCTTTGGATGCTCTGTGCATGATGCGGCAGAGATCGAAAATCTTAACGGACTGCTAGAAGCAGCCGACAAGCAGATGTATCAGGAGAAAAAAGCAAAGAAGAAAAAATTGAGTAATACGAATATATAAGAAAATAAGGACAGTTTTTTGGTCTAATCAGAGCCTAAAAAATTGTCCTTATTTTTGTTATCTTAAATTCACAGACGAGATATCGTGATTTTAAGAGAAGGAGATAAAAAGGATGGACAATAAATACTATCTGGCGGTAGATATTGGGGCTTCAAGCGGACGGCATATGCTCTGTCATCTGGAAGATCACAAGATGATGCTTGAGGAAATCTACAGATTTTCAAACGGAATGACAGAGAAAAACGGTCATAAAGTGTGGGATATCAGACGATTATCAGATGAGATAAAAGAGGGCATGAAAAGGTGTGTGGAGCTTGGAAAGATACCTTACAGCATGGGTATCGATACATGGGCTGTAGACTATGTGCTGCTTGATGAAAACGACAAGGTATTAGGTGATGCATACGCGTACAGGGATATAAGGACACAGGCTATGGATCAGGAGGTCTACAGATATATTTCTGAGGATGAGCTGTATCAGAAAACAGGGATACAAAAGCAGATATTTAACACGATATATCAGCTTATGGCAGTAAAGGTAAAAGCACCTGAGATCATGGCAAAAGCTAAAGATATGCTTATGATACCGGATTATTTTCATTTTTTACTGACTGGAAATAAAGTTCAGGAGTATACAAACGCAACTACAACGCAGCTTGTAGATCCCATCACAAAGAACTGGAACAGGGAACTTATAGAAAAACTGGGATTTCCGCAGGAAATATTTAAGGAGATTAAAAAGCCCGGATATGAGGTCGGAGAGCTGACAGCGGATATACAGGAGCAGGTTGGCTTTAACTGCAAGGTTGTACTTCCGCCTACACATGATACGGCTTCTGCGGTGCTTGCAGTTCCGACACAGGATGATATGCCGCTTTATATAAGCTCGGGAACGTGGTCACTCATGGGAACAGAGCTTAAAGAGGCAAAGTGCAGTGCCATGAGCATGAAGAAAAATCTGACCAATGAGGGCGGTTATGATTACAGATTCCGTTATCTGAAAAATATAATGGGACTTTGGATGATACAGTCGGTAAAAAGAGAGATCGCTCCGGATATGGGATTCGAAGAACTCTGTGACCTTGCGGCAAAGGCAGATATTTTATCTGTGGTCGATGCAAACAATGAGAGATTTCTTGCACCGGAGAGCATGACAAAGGAAGTAAAAAAAGCCTGCATGGAAAGCGCACAGCAGGTACCACAGAGTACGGCTGAGATCGCGGCAGTCATATACAAAAGTCTTGCGCAGTGCTATGCAAAGACTATAGAAGAGCTTGAAGAGATAACTGAAACAAAGTTTGACTGTATACATATCGTAGGCGGTGGTGCCAATGCAAAGTATTTAAATGAACTGACTGCAAAGGCAACGAAAAAGACGATATACGCAGGGCCTACAGAGGCAACTGCTGTGGGAAATATTGCATCACAGATGATCGCGGCAGGTGAACTGTCTGATTTAAAAGAGGCAAGAAAATGTATTTTTAACTCTTTTGAGATAAAACAATATAACCCGGATTAATAAATTATAACTATTAATATAGATAAAAGGAGAAACAGATGTTAGTTGAGACAAAAGCAAAGGTTGGAGTGTTTTCTATAGCACTCGGGGCATATCTACCACAGTTTCCGTCACTTGTGCCGGAATTTAAAGCACAGTATACGGCTTTCAAAAAGACCATACCGGACACTGTGGAGATAGTAGACGGAGGTATCGTCACAACAAAGGAATTATCAATGAAAGCGGGGGACAAATTCAGGGCGGCAGACGTAGATCTTGTGATCTTACAGCTTCTTACATATGCAACCAGCTACAATATGCTTCCGGCAATCCGTGATCTTAATGTGCCGGTAGTGCTTGTGAATGTGCAAAAGTTGAAAGCACCGGATTATGCCAATACCGACACACCCAAATGGCTGGGTGAACTGTATGCCTGCGGTGCTGTGGGAGAGATGGTTGCGGATCTTGAAAGAGCCGGAAAAAGACATGCCGTTATAACAGGAGTTGTTGAGGGCGGTGATGATTATGTAGCAAGAGAGCTTGACCAGTGGTGTAGGGCGGCACAGGTGCGTAGGCGTTTCCGCTACACAAACATAGCGCAGATCGGACGTCCATATCCGGGAATGATGGATCTGTATATTGACGAGACAAATCTGTATAACCGCATGGGACTTTACACGAAGCAGTTTGACTGGGAGAAAATGTGGGCTATAGCGGATCACATCACAGATGAGGCTGCGATTAGGACAAAGGCAGAGGATATTCTAGATACATTTGACATTGCACCGGGAAAAGACAAAAAAGCAGCTACTGTTGAGACTGTCTGGGATAT
Source organism: Acutalibacteraceae bacterium (assembly GCA_963586665.1). Lineage (GTDB taxonomy): Bacteria > Bacillota > Clostridia > Lachnospirales > Lachnospiraceae > Roseburia. The sequence continues at coordinate 44,086 of CAVABC010000006.1, read as the reverse complement.
GGCAAGATATGTTGTGGCTTTTGAAGAGTGGGTAAAAAACGAAGAACTCGGAATGGTAGCATCACACTATGACGGTTTTGCACAGGGAATAGCAGGAAAACTCGACAGCATGCTTATTCCAGCTTTCTCGATGCTCATAAAGCAGGGAACAGCCTGTGCTGTTGAGGGCGATATCAAGGTTGCGATGGCAATGAGTATTTTAAAGACGATCGCAGGAACAGGGCAGCTTTCAGAGATGTACTCGATTGATTTTAATGAGAATATCTGCATCATCGGACATTCCGGATCGGGAGATGCCGACATATCACAGGCAAAGAAACCTACTATGAAAATAGTTGATGTGTTCCACGGAAAGACAGGTGGCGGATATCTCACACAGTTTTATCCACCGGCAGGCGATGTAACATATCTTGGTATCACGCAGGATAAGGATGGAAATTTCAAGTTTGTTGTCGCAGAAGGAGTAAATGAGGACGGACCTATATTTACCTTTGGAGATACAAATATGAGAACACGCTTCTCGATCGGAGCAAGAGAGTTCTGTAACAAATGGAGCGAGGCAGGACCGACTCATCACATGGCAGCGGCTGTAGGCAGACATATAGATACGATACTCAAGGTTGCAAAGATACTTGATGTACCTGTGGATATAGTATGCAGATAATTGTACTTGCATTTACGAGAGCATAATGTGCAGCATAGAAAGTATTTATTGGAAAATTTAGCTTTAAAAATAAAGAAAAGAGGAAAATATCATGAAATTTTTAGATGCAGAATTTGTAAAAGGATTTATCCGTATGGCAAATGACGGATGGGAGCAGGGATGGCATGAGAGAAATGGTGGAAACCTTTCTTACCGTGTCAAACCGGAGGAAGTTGAGTCAGTAAAAGAGAATTTCAGTGCAAAGGAATGGCTGCCGATCGGAACAACAGTTCCAGATCTCGCAGGAGAATATTTCCTTGTTACCGGAAGTGGTAAATATTTCAGAAATGTAATATTAAAACCAGAGGACTCCATATGCATGATAGAGCTTGACGATAAGGGAGAAAACTATCGTATTGTATGGGGACTCGTAAATGGCGGCAGACCAACAAGTGAGCTTCCAAGCCACCTTATGAATCTTGAGGTAAAGAAATTAAAAGATCCTGACTATCGCGTGGTATACCATGCCCACACAACCAATATCATAGCACTTACTTTTGTGTTACCGCTCGAGGATAAGGTATTTACAAGAGAACTGTGGGAGATGGCTACAGAGTGTCCTGTTGTATTCCCTGATGGAGTAGGAGTTGTGCCATGGATGGTTCCGGGTGGAAAGGAAATAGCTGTTGCAACAAGTGAGCTTATGAAAAAATATGATCTTGCGATCTGGGCACATCACGGAATGTTTGCAGCAGGCAAAGACTTTGACCTTACTTTCGGACTCATGCATACAGCAGAAAAATCAGCAGAGATACTTGTAAAGACTCTTTCAATGCAGCATGAGAGGCGTCAGACGATCACACCTGACGAGTTCCGTCACCTTGCAAAAGATTTCGGAGTGACACTTCCGGAAGAATTTTTATACGAAAAATAATATGATAAAAAACAGGCATCTGGTCAGCAAATTGCAGACAGATGTCTGTAATATTTCCAAAGTGTAAGGGAGCAATGGAGGGGAGTGTAGTCCTAAGTGAGTCCGGTGGTACTCTGCCAGCTATTGTTCCCGTAGACGAATGAAAAAATCACACACAATTCAGACACAATTCAACAGAAACCCCTCTTTGTATACATGCTATTGAAAAAATTTTCAACAGAACCATATCAGAATTGTTCCATACACCCCTAAATAAACAAAAAACACACACTATTATCAGAAAATAAACTTTACAAAATTAAGTTATCAAATAATCAGACAATAGCCAGAAATTTCCTATTTACTTTAGTCCGCCATAGTTGTAAAATCATAATCAAGAAATCCGTAAACAAAAGCTGTCATACAGACAGCGGGAGATTTACACTAGGAAAGGATGTACCTATGAGTAAACAGTGGAATGAGAGCACAGCCACAGCAAAGGGATTATATGATCCTCAGTTTGAACATGACAACTGTGGAATCGGTGCAGTAGTAAATATCAAGGGAATTAAGACACATGAGACCGTCGAGAATGCTTTAAAGATCGTTGAGAACTTAAAGCACAGAGCCGGAAAAGATGCCGACGGAAAGACCGGAGACGGTGTTGGTATCCTGCTTCAGATATCTCATAAGTTTTTCAAGAAGGTTACAAAGCCATTAGGAATAGAATTAGGAGACGAGAGAGACTACGGTGTAGGAATGTTCTTCTTCCCTAATGATGAGTTCAAGACCATTCAGGCGAAGAAGATGCTTGAGGTAATCGTTGAGAAGGAAGGTCTTGAGTTCCTCGGATGGAGAGAGGTACCTACAGAGCCTGATAAGCTTTCACAGAAAGCAAGAGACTGTATGCCTTGCATCATGCAGTGTTTCGTAAAGAGACCTGAGGATGTCGAGAGAGGTCTTGAGTTTGACAGAAAGCTCTATGTAGCAAGACGTGTATTCGAGCAGTCAAACGATAATACATATGTAGTTTCATTCTCCAGCAGAACTATCGTATACAAAGGAATGTTCCTGGTTGAGCAGCTCAGACAGTTCTTCATGGATCTTCAGGATCCTGATTACGAGTCAGCTATCGCGACAGTACATTCAAGATTTTCAACCAACACAAACCCAAGCTGGGAGAGATCACATCCAAACAGATTTATCGTACACAACGGTGAGATCAACACTATCCGCGGTAACTCTGATAAGATGTCAGCCCGTGAGGAAAACATGGAGTCACCTAAGCTCAAAAAAGAGTTCCAGAAAGTACTTCCTGTTATCAATGCCGAGGGTTCTGACTCTGCAATGCTTGATAATGCATTAGAGTTCCTCGTAATGAGTGGTATGGAGCTTCCTCTTGCAGTCATGATCATGATCCCTGAGCCATGGGCAAACAACTCTATCATGACACAGAAGAAAAAAGACTTCTATCAGTACTATGCGACAATGATGGAGCCATGGGATGGACCGGCATCTATCATTTTCTCAGATGGAGATATGATGGGCGCAGTACTTGACCGTAACGGACTTCGTCCATCACGTTACTATGTGACAGATGATGATTACCTTATCCTTTCATCAGAGGTCGGAGTACTCGAGATAGATCCTACAAAGGTCGTGAAAAAAGACCGTCTCCGTCCTGGAAAAATGCTTCTTGTTGATACAGTGGCAGGAAGGATTATCGATGATGATGAGCTTAAAGAAAGATACGCAGACAAGCAGCCATACGGTGAGTGGATCGACAGATACATGGTAAATCTCAAAGATTTAAAGATCCCAAACCAGAGAGTGCCTGAGTACACCAAGGAAGAGCGTCAGAGAATGCAGAGAGCCTTCGGTTATACTTATGAGTCACTCAAGGATTCAATTCTTCCGATGGCTAAAAACGGTGTCGAGGGAACAGCTGCCATGGGAACAGACACACCGCTTGCAGCATTATCAGGAAACAGAGAGCCTTTATTTAATTACTTTAAACAGCGTTTCGCACAGGTTACAAACCCGCCTATCGATTCGATCCGTGAGGAAGTTGTCACATCAACAACACTTTACATCGGAGATGCAGGAAACGTACTTGAGGAAAAACCTGAAAACTGCCGCGTACTTAAAGTGAATAACCCTATCCTTACAAACACAGACCTTATGAAGATCAAAAACATCAAGGCTGACGGATTTAAGGTAGAAGTTATTCCTATTATATATTATAAGAATACAAGCCTTGAGAAAGCAGTAGACAGACTTTATATAGAAGCTGACCGTGCATACAGGGACGGAGCAAATATCATCATCCTCTCAGACAGAGGTGTGGATGAGAACCACGTTGCTATCCCTTCACTGCTTGCAGTTTCAGCATTACAGCAGTATCTCGTAAAGACCAAAAAGAGAACATCACTTTCTCTTATCCTTGAGTCAGGAGAGCCAAGAGAGGTACATCATTTTGCAACACTTCTTGGATTTGGTGCAAGTGCCATAAACCCATATCTGGCACAGGATACTGTAAAACAGCTTGTTGATGAGCATATGCTCGACAAAGATTACTATGCAGCCATCGATGATTACAACCATGCGATCATCACAGGTATCGTAAAGATCGCAGCTAAAATGGGTATTTCAACTATCCAGTCATATCAGGGTTCAAAGATCTTTGAGGCAATCGGTATCGACAAGACAGTTATTGATAAGTATTTCACAAATACGGTAAGCCGTATCGGTGGAATTACATTACAGGATATCGAGAACGATGTAAATACACTGCACTCAGCAGCATATGATCCACTCGGACTCGAGACAGACGTTACTCTTGACAGCAAGGGACGTCACAAGATGAGAAGCGGAGCGGACGATCATCTTTACAATCCTGCTACTATCCATCTTCTCCAGCAGTCTACACAGCGCGGTGACTACGAGATGTTTAAGCAGTACACAGCGCTTGTGGACGAGGAAGAGAAAAATACAAACATCCGTGGACTTATGGATTTCAATTATCCTAAGAAGGGGGTTAAGCTTGAGGATGTAGAGAGCGTAGATTCTATCGTGACACGTTTCAAGACAGGTGCCATGTCATACGGATCTATCTCTAAGGAAGCACATGAGACACTTGCCATCGCCATGAACAATCTCCATGGTAAGTCAAATACTGGAGAGGGTGGAGAGGACAAGGATCGTCTTACAATAGGAAAAGACGGAAAGAACCGTTGTTCTGCTATTAAACAGGTTGCATCAGGACGTTTTGGTGTAACGAGTAGATATTTAACAAGTGCGCAGGAGATACAGATCAAGATGGCTCAGGGAGCTAAGCCTGGTGAAGGTGGACATCTTCCGGGCAAGAAAGTTTATCCTTGGATCGCAAAGACCAGACTTTCAACACCGGGCGTTGCACTTATATCACCACCGCCACACCACGATATTTACTCTATCGAGGATCTTGAGCAGCTTATATTCGACCTGAAAAATGCCAACAGGGATGCGAGAATTTCTGTAAAACTCGTATCAGAGGCAGGTGTCGGAACAGTCGCAGCAGGTGTTGCAAAAGCAGGAGCACAGGTAGTGCTTATCTCAGGATATGACGGAGGAACAGGAGCCGCACCAAGCAGTTCTATCCACAATGCCGGACTTCCATGGGAGCTTGGACTTGCAGAGACACATCAGACACTTCTGATGAACGGTCTTAGAAATAAAGTAAGAATAGAGACAGACGGAAAGCTTATGAGCGGCCGTGACGTTGCCATCGCAGCATGTCTCGGAGCTGAGGAATTCGGTTTTGCGACAGCACCGCTTGTTACAATGGGATGCGTCATGATGCGTGTATGTAACCTTGATACATGTCCTGCCGGAATTGCCACACAGAACCCTGAGCTTCGTAAGCGTTTTGCAGGAAAGCCTGAGTACGTAGAGAACTTCATGCGCTTTATCGCAGAGGAACTCCGTGAGTACATGGCAAAGCTTGGCGTAAAGACAGTAGACGAGCTTGTAGGACGTGGAGATCTCTTAAAGAAACGTGACAACTTAAGTGAGAGACAGTCAAAGATCAACCTTGACTGCATCCTTAACAATCCATTCGATGGAAAGAAAGAAAAGGTTATCTTCGATCCTAAGCAGGTATACGATTTCGAGCTTTCAAAGACAAAGGATATGACAGAGATCCTTACACAGCTTAAGAGCGCACTTGAGAACAAACAGAAACGTGCGATCGAGGTTGAGGTAACTAACATAAACAGATCACTCGGAACAATATTCGGCTCAGAGATCACAAAGAAATATGATGATACTCTTGAGGAGGACACATACGTTATCAAATGTAACGGTGCCGGAGGACAGAGCTTTGGAGCATTTATCCCTAAGGGACTTACACTCGAGCTTGTCGGAGACTCAAACGACTACTTCGGAAAAGGCATTTCAGGCGGAAAACTTATCGTTTATCCACCAGCAGGAGTTAAGTTCGAAAAGGATGAGAACATCATCATTGGAAACGTAGCACTTTATGGAGCTACAAGCGGTAAGGCATTCATAAACGGTGTTGCCGGTGAGCGTTTCTGTGTAAGAAACTCAGGAGCAACAGCAGTAGTCGAGGGGGTCGGAGATCACGGCTGTGAGTACATGACAGGCGGCCGCGTTGTAGTACTTGGTAAGACTGGAAAGAACTTCGCTGCCGGTATGAGCGGTGGAATCGCATATGTTCTTGATGAGGACAATGATCTTTACATGAGAACCAACAAGTCAATGGTATTTACCGAGGAAGTTACCAACAAATATGACGTATTAGAGTTAAAGGAAATGATAAAAGAGCACGTAACACTCACAAACTCTGAAAAGGGTAAAGAGGTACTCGATCATTTCAGTGAATATCTTCCAAAATTCAAGAAGGTTATCCCATACGATTACAACCGTATGCAGATGGCGATCGTACAGATGGAAGAAAAAGGTCTTAATGCAGAGCAGGCACAGATCGAGGCATTTTATGCCAGCACTAGGAACTAAGGAGGGCAGATATAATGGGAAAACCAACAGGATTTATGGAATATGAAAGATGCGAAGCCGGCTCCATAGAGCCAAAGGAGCGTATTAAGAACTTTAACGAGTTCCATGTATTCCTTTCAAAAGAAAATCAGCAGAAACAGGCTGCCCGCTGTATGGACTGTGGTGTGCCGTTCTGTCAGGCAGGAGCAACTATCGCAGGCATGACATCAGGATGTCCTCTTCACAACCTCGTTCCTGAATGGAATGACCTTGTATACACAGGAAACTGGGAACAGGCATACAACCGTCTGCACAAGACAAACAACTTCCCTGAGTTTACCTCGAGAGTTTGTCCTGCACTCTGCGAAAAGGCATGTACCTGCGGACACTGGGGAGATCCGGTTTCAGTAAGGGATAACGAGCACGGTGTGATAGAGACAGCTTACAAAAACGGCTATGCAGGACCAAAGCCTCCAAAGGTAAGAACAGGCAAAAAGGTTGCGATCATAGGCTCAGGTCCTTCAGGACTTGCGGCAGCAGACCAGCTCAACCAGCGAGGTCATGATGTGACTGTATATGAGAGAGAGGACCGTGTAGGCGGACTTCTCATGTACGGTATTCCAAATATGAAGCTTGAGAAAAATATCATTGACCGCAAGGTTAATATAATGAAAGAAGAGGGCATTAAGTTTATCACAAACTGTAATGTCGGAAAAGATATAAAACCGGCAGAGCTTTACAAGGAGTATGACAGAGTAATCCTCTGCTGCGGAGCAAAAAATCCAAGAGATATAAAGGCTGACGGAAGAGATGCAAAGGGTATCTACTTCGCAGTGGATTACCTCACACAGAACACAAAGAGCCTCTTAAACTCTAACCTTACAGATGGCAAATTCGTATCTGCAAAGGGCAAAAACGTAGTTATCATCGGTGGCGGTGACACAGGAAATGACTGTGTCGGAACAGCAATCCGTCAGGGTGCGAAATCAGTCACACAGCTTGAGATGATGCCTTGCCCACCAACTGAGCGTGCCGCAAACAACCCATGGCCTGAGTGGCCAAAGGTCTTAAAGACTGACTATGGCCAGGAGGAGGCTATCGCGATGTTCGGTCACGATCCTCGTATCTACAAAACAACTGTAAAAGAGTTCCATAAGGACAAAAACGGCAACTTAAAGGAGCTTACAATAGTAAGTCTTGAGAGCAAAAAGGACGAAAAAACAGGCAGATTTATGATGGTTCCTGTTGAGGGGACAGAGAAGAAGATCCCAGCAGAGCTTGTGCTTATCGCAGCCGGATTCCTTGGAACTGAAAGCTATGTGGCAAAGGCATTCGGTGTAGAACTCAATGCCAGAACAAATGTGGCAACACCGGAGGGTCGTTATGCTACAAACGTCAAAAATGTATATGTAGCGGGTGACAACCACCGTGGACAGTCCCTTGTAGTATGGGCTATCCGTGAGGGACGTGAGGCGGCCAGAGAGGTGGATGAGAGTCTTATGGGTTATTCATATCTCTCAGTGCAGTAATAGATTAAAGCAATTCTCCTTATTAAATTTTATTTCATACATTTAAAAGGCATTCCGAAAGGGATGCCTTTTGCTGTAGAATGTGGTATAATGAAGTGATTTTACATAAATCATTCGATGGCATAGGAGGATATGACAGATGAGAACTTTTATAGGAATGGGTCAGGGAAATGACATAGAAGCTGTGAGGCAGGCTACAAACGGGCTTACAAATCCAAAGATGCTTCTTTTCATGACTCCATATGAAATGGTGAGTAATGTTGCAAAGCTTATACACGAAGCTTATCCGGATGCACAGTCTATAGGTACGGTCGGTACGAAGCTGGTAAACGGCAAGGTGGATGATAAAAGCATTGCTGTACTTGCTTTTTTTGAGGATACAAAGACAAGCTGTGGTGTTATAAAAGAAATCAGCAAATGTCCTGTGCTCAGTGTGGCACAGATCAATAAGAAAATGACAGAAGTTGGCGCAGACAATAACGATACGGTATGTGTGGAATACTGTACAGGTTCGGAGGAGATGCTGGTTACAACCTTTAATGCATGTCTTGGAAAAAAGAAGATTCCGCTTATCGGAGGTACGGTTTTTGGAGTACCGGATGGCAAACCAGCGGTAGTTGCATATAACGGCAGATTGTACGAAGATGCGTGTGTATATGCGTTTATCAAAAATCTTACCGGAAAAGTGAGAGTATACAAGGAAAATATCTATGAGAATAATTCAAACCATGCACATTTTGCGACAAAAGTAGATGTGGCAAGAAAAGCGCTTATAGAGCTTGACGGGAAGCCGGCTGCATCAGTATATAGTAGCGAGATCGGCATACCTGACAGCAAGATAATAGACAACGTGCTCGTAAATCCTATGGGACGAGTTGTAGGTGATCAGGTATTTATTTCATCTATGATGTCTTTAGAAAAGAATGGCACACTGGTCAATTTTAAGAGAATCAATAAAAATGACTGCATATATTTCCTTAGCCTCGGAGATTATGACGAGATAGAAAAGAATACAAGAGCAAAGATAAAACAGGATATGGGGAAAATCTCACTTGTCCTGTCGGTGGACTGCATATACAGATATCTGCTTTATACCGACAAAAACTATATTTCCACATATGCAAAGGATATGGCATCGCTCGGCACACACATCGGAGTTGTCGGAGGCGGAGAACAGTACAATAACCAGCACGTAAACCAGACAATGGTCTGTGCGGTATTTGAATAGGAGGAGCAGATGATGTTTAAGAGGAAAAAAGTACAGCAGGAAGAGCTTACAACTGTATCAGACAAGGCACAGCAGGAAGAGATAAAAGGTTGCATCGATTCGATGAAATACTTAAGCGATTTTGTCCTGGACAGAAAAGAGGCACTTGTCGATGAGGAGTTAAAGACGATAACAGAGATAGATCGTGTAAAGGATTCATATTCGGAGGTTATCGAGCACAACAATGAGGTCAGCAGTGCTGTTGATGATTTTCAAAATGAGTTTAAAAAGATCAATGACATTTCTGGACAGTTTAAGGATGTTATAAATGATGTCACGGCAGTTTCGGATGGAGCTATGGCAGATATTGAGGAATTGAAGCAAAGCTCGGCAAAGGTGGAGCTGCACTTTGAGGAGATAAACAAGGTGCATGATGAGTTTCAGGTAGAGTTTGGAAAGATCAGGGCTACGCTACAGAGCATAGTCGGTATTGCAAACCAAACTAATCTTCTTGCTCTCAATGCATCTATAGAGGCTGCAAGAGCGGGAGAGCACGGAAAAGGTTTTGCTGTTGTTGCGGATGAAGTTACCAAGCTTTCAATAGGCATAAAAGATCTCGTTGGAGAGGTAAACAGGAGTATGGAGGGACTTGAGATAAGTTCAGGAAAGCTGACATCCTCACTCGGCGATGCGAGAGAGTCACTTGAAATATCAAAGACGCAGATGGAAAATACAGAAGGAGTATTCCGCGAGATATATGATTCTGTATCGGGTGTAGAGAATGTGCATTACGGTATAAATGATGTGGTCGGACAGTGTAGCGAAAAGGTTGAGGCACTAAGAGAGAGCATGGAAGAACACAGCCGACGCTATGAGCAGGTTCAGGAAAATATTGACGGACTTAAAAACCTTATGACACAAAAAGGCTTTATATATGAAGATATCTCAAATATGATGGAACAGACCGCTCCTTTGCTTGACAAAATGAAGCAGATAAATGAGACTGACGGAACAAATGGATAAACTATATGGAGAAATAAAACAGTAAAATAATGGGTAAAACAGTATTTTTTGACATAGACGGGACATTGTGGGACAACAACATGGTCATTCCCAAAAGCACGATTGATGCTATCGCGGCATTAAAGGCAAATGGACATAAAGCATTTCTCTGCACAGGACGCGCCAGAGCAAGTGTCATATCCGAAAAATTATTAAATATGGGATTTGATGGAATAATTGCGGCATGTGGCAACTATATTGAAATGGATGGTAAAGTTGTCTACGAAAATGACTTGAGTCGCAGTATGGTAGAAAAGGTCATAAGAGTACTTTCTGAGTGCAAAATGCCTGTTGTATTGGAAGGCTCGACAGATTACTGGATAGATGATGAGGGCTTTGAGAATGATCCGTATGTGGATTATCTGTTTGACTCCTTGGGCGAGCGCGCACATATAATAAGAGGGTACGAGGGCGAGATAAGAGTAAACAAATTTTCGGCAGACATAATAGACGGCACTGATTATGAGCGTGTAAAAGCTGAATTTTCCGATGATTTTCTCATGCTCGAGCACGAGGAAAATGTCGTGGAGTTTGTGCCAAAGGGGACATCAAAAGCTACCGGCATCAAATGGCTGTGTGAACATCTCGATATTTCTATAGATGAGACTTTTGCCATGGGAGACAGCGTCAATGACATAGATATGCTTCAGAGTGTAGGACATGGCATCGCAATGGGCAATGCCACACCTCCTGTAAAGGAGATTGCTGAATATGTCACGATCGACATCATGGATGGCGGTGTCAAGCATGCGTTGGAGCATTATGGACTGATATGATTAAAGGGTTAAAAGGTATTTTGCCCCTTTAATCATAATATTAAAAAAATATTAAAATAAAATATCACTGTTGACATTGAAATGCAATAGTGATATTTTATTAACAGAAAGTAATTAGCACTCGAAAGAAAAGAGTGCTAACAAAGATAAAAGGAGGCAATATTAATGAAATTAGTTCCATTATCAGACAGAGTAGTATTAAAGCAGTTAGAAGCTGAAGAGACAACAAAATCAGGAATCATCCTTGCAGGTACAGCACAGGAGAAGCCACAGGAGGCTGAGGTTATCGCTGTAGGACCTGGCGGAATGGTTGATGGTAAAGAGATAAAAATGCAGGTTACAACAGGACAGAAGGTTATTTATTCTAAATATGCCGGAACAGAGGTTAAGCTCGATGGAGAAGAGTATATCATCGTAAGACAGAATGATATTCTTGCAGTAGTAGAGTAAGATATTTAATAAAGGTTTTGAATGATTACAAAATAAAATAGAAAGGTCGTATAAATCATGGCAAAAGAAATTATATATGGCTCAGAAGCCAGAGCAGCACTTGGAGCTGGAGTAGATAAATTAGCAAACACAGTCAGGGTAACACTTGGACCAAAAGGAAGAAACGTAGTACTTGATAAATCCTACGGTGCACCACTTATCACAAACGATGGTGTTACAATCGCAAAAGAAGTAGAGCTTGAGGATGCTTTCGAGAACATGGGAGCACAGCTTGTTAAAGAAGTTGCTACAAAGACAAATGATGTAGCCGGAGATGGAACAACAACTGCTACAGTCCTTACACAGGCAATGGTTCAGGAAGGTATGAAGAACCTTGAGGCAGGAGCTAACCCGATAGTTCTCCGTCGTGGTATGAAGAAAGCCACAGATGCAGCAGTAGAGGCACTCAAAGAGATGAGCCAGAAAGTAAAAGGCAAAGAGCAGATCGCTAAAGTTGCAGCTATCTCAGCAGGAGATGAGGAAGTTGGTAATCTCGTAGCAGATGCTATGGAGAAAGTTACACATGATGGTGTTATCACAATCGAAGAGTCAAAGACAATGCAGACAGAGCTTGACCTTGTAGAAGGTATGCAGTTCGACCGTGGATATCTTTCAGCATATATGTGCACAGATATGGATAAGATGGAAGCAGTACTTGATGATCCATACATCCTTATCACAGACAAGAAGATTTCAAATATTCAGGATATCCTTCCATTACTTGAGCAGATCGTTCAGGCAGGAGCAAGACTTCTCATCATCGCTGAGGATGTAGAGGGTGAGGCTCTTACAACACTTATTGTAAACAAACTCCGTGGAACATTCAACGTAGTAGCTGTTAAGGCTCCTGGATACGGTGACAGAAGAAAAGCAATGCTTGAGGATATCGCAGTTCTTACAGGTGGTCAGGTAATCAGCTCTGATCTTGGACTTGAGCTTAAAGATACAACAATGGATATGCTCGGACGCGCAAAATCTGTTAAAGTTCAGAAAGAGAATACAGTCATTGTTGACGGTGCTGGAGACAAAGATGCTATCAACGGCAGAATTAACCAGATCCGTGGACAGATCGAGGAGACAACATCTGAGTTCGATAAAGAGAAATTACAGGAGCGTCTTGCTAAGATGGCAGGTGGTGTGGCAGTTATCCGTGTAGGTGCTGCAACAGAAACAGAGATGAAGGAAGCAAAACTTCGTATGGAAGATGCCCTCAATGCTACAAGAGCAGCAGTCGAGGAAGGAATCATCGCAGGTGGTGGATCAGCATACATCCATGCTTCAAAGAAGGTTGCAGAGCTTGTTGATACATTAGAGGGAGACGAGAAGACAGGTGCAAAGGTTATCCTTAAAGCACTCGAGGCTCCACTGTACTACATTTCTGCAAACGCAGGACTTGAGGGAGCAGTTATCATCAACAAGGTAAAAGAGTCAGCTCCTGGAACAGGTTTCAACGCAGCTACAGAAGAGTATGTAGACATGGTTGAGAGCGGAATTCTTGATCCTGTAAAGGTAACAAGAAGTGCATTACAGAATGCAACATCAGTGGCTTCAACACTCCTTACAACAGAGTCAGCAGTAGCTGCGATCAAAGAGGACACTCCAGCAATGCCAGCAGGTGCCGGTGCCGGAATGGGAATGATGTAAGCGTAAACAATGAGGAAAAAAGAAACCCGTGGTCACACTCGTGTGAACCGCGGGTTTTCTTTTTGACGAATGTTCGGATATGAGCAAGTAGCACGGTAGTGCGAATTGCGAATATACGTAGGCTGGTGTAGCCAGCCGGTTTACGCTGTATGGTCAACGTTTAAGCATACTTTTCAAGCTTTTTTCCTGATAAGTATGCCTGATTTTGCAACTCAGAGCATACTTATTAGCCACTTTTGTGCTGTAGTATGCCTAAAACGATAAAATCAGGCATACTAATTAAACATTTTTCAAAGGTAGTATGTCAGGTACAGAAATATGCCCTTGAGAAATTATAAAATAAAAAGTATCATATTAATAAGAAGTTAAATACCAAGGGAGGCGATGATTTTATACAAAATATTAAACCAATATCAGATTTAAGAAATTACACGAATGTATCAAAAGAAGTCGATATATCAAGCAGTGTATATTTGACCAGAAATGGCAGGGGAGAATACGGAATTTTAACTATGGAGGAAATAGACGAGCTAGACCGGTTAAAAGCAATATATACTTTGAATAAAAAGCTGCAGGAAGCAGGAGATGAAGCTGAGAGAGAAGGCTGGATTAGCGAAGAAGATTTGAAAAAGGAATTGGGTGTATAGAAAAAGAGGATTTTATGTGGAAAATGTTTGGAATAAAACTAAGAACAGATGAAAGCATAGATTATTGGGGCGAATAACAAATATTAGAAGGAGACAACAACCATGAAAAAAAGATTATATAAAAGTAACAAAGACAAAAAAGTTTGTGGAGTATGTGGAGGCATTGCAAACTATTTTGACGTAGATCCGACAGTTATCCGTCTTGCGTGGGTTATATTTACGCTTGCAGGTGGAAGCGGACTTATCGCATATATCATAGCAGCTATCATCATGCCGGAAGATCCGGGATACATTGATATGCAGTAAGATAGAATAATAGTAACACAACAGGAGACACATAAATGATTTCAATACGCACAGCAACAGAAGGTGACGCAGAAGAACTGCTTGCAATCTATGCACCATATGTAGAGCAGACAGCTATCACATTTGAGTATGATGTACCATCGAAAGATGAGTTTAGAAGCCGAATCAGCCATACATTGGAGAAATACCCATATCTGGTGGCAGAAGAGAATGGAATGATAGTAGGATATGCTTATGTCAGTCCGTTTAAGGAAAGAGCAGCTTACGCTTGGTCTGTTGAGACTTCAATATACGTGGATAAGACGCAGAAGAGAAAGGGCATTGGAAGGCTGCTTTACGATAGGCTCGAAGAGCTACTTAAGAAACAGGGAATATTAAATATGAACGCCTGTATAGGCTATCCACAGATAGATGATGAATATCTTACCAAGGACAGCGTGCGTTTTCATGAGAAGCTCGGCTATCATATGGTGGGTACATTTCATAAGTGCGGATACAAGTTTGGACGCTGGTATGATATGGTATGGATGGAAAAATTTATTGGGGATCACAATTCAATGGAAAAAAGAGGCAATAGCGAATGAATAAACATATGATAAATCGTATAATTATCTATGTGGCAGGTTTGATTATACTGGCTTTGGGGATAATATTAAATACGAAATCGGGTTTGGGAGTATCACCGATTATATCAGTGTCATATAGTATATCGCATGTCAATGGATTTAATTTTGCAAATACAACGCTTGTAATGTATGCGGTGTTTGTTGTGATAGAGACAATATTACATGTGATAATGAATATGCGAAATAAAAAAAATAAAGTGAACAATGTGGCACTTGCACCGGCAAATAAAAATTCTTTAAAATACATAATATTGACGGATATATTACAGTTTCCACTTAGTATCGTATTTACGAGATTTATGAATTTATTTGCGGTTTTATTGCCGGATTTCTCACCGAAGGGGACAAATACAGTATCACACTTTATAGTTCAGCTTATAGTTCTCTTTGCTGCTCTTGTACTCACCGGAGTAGGAGCCGCAATGTCACTTAATATGAGAATAATTCCTAATCCGGGCGATGGTATTGTACAGACAATTGCTGATTTCTGTGGCAAAGGTGTAGGCATCACGAAAAACTGTTTTGATATATTTAATGTGCTTCTTACTACAAGCATAGGTTTGATTTTAGCAGGGTATCTGGTCGGTATTGGTGTTGGAACGATACTTTCCATGATAGGAGTAGGAAGAGTAATAGCTGTATTCAACTATTTTTTCGGGGAGAAGATGATAAAGGCAGCAGGAGTGGAGATCTGATAATTTAAAATTTGTGGAACATTAAATATCCGGCATGAAAAGAACGAGACTTGACATCAAATAATGATATTGATAAAATCGTGAAACGGATAAATAATAATGATATGAGGGGCTAAAGGTAATTTGTCATGTATAAATTCGCTATAGTAGAAGATAATGAGGCGGCTGCAGAAAAACTGGCAGGCTTTCTTGAACGATATGCAAATGAAAATGATGAAGTATTTGAAGTAGTTAAATTTCATGATGCTTTGGATTTCTTAGACGGATATCGTACCGTATATGATGTGGTTTTTATGGACATAGAGATGCCGGGAATAGATGGGATGGAAGCGGCACACAGGCTTCGCAGACTCGATCAGAAGGTAATACTGGTGTTTGTTACCAATATGGCAAGCTATGCAGTAAAAGGATATGAGGTAAATGCAACGGATTATATAGTAAAACCGATATACTATGGAGATTTCGAACTGAAATTAAAACGTATACTTGCAGGATATCAGGCTGCATCAGAGGCAATTCTTGTCGTAAGGCAGGGAGGATATGTCCGCCTTTTACTTAGAAAGATCCATTACGTTGAGGTTCAGGGACACCGCCTTATGTATCATACTGAAGATGGAATAGTTGAGGGCAGTGGAACTCTTTTGGAGACAGAAGAAAAGCTTAAGCATAAGGGATTCTTACGATGTAACAAATGTTATCTCGTAAATCAGAGACATATAATCGGAGTAAACGGTTATACGCTTATGCTTATGGGTGGCGAAGAATTACAGATCAGCAGACCAAGAAAAAAAGCATTTATGTCCGAACTGGCAGAGGCTATAGGAAAGGATAATGTGCTATGAAACTGATACAGACATTTTTTGTTAATAACGGATATGTTTTTGAACTTCTTTTATCTACTGCCTTTTATATATGGGGACAGAAATGCAGAAAAAATTTTGTGGCCCGTGTTATAGCGGTTGTAACAGGAATGCTTATTGTATCAGTATTATGGCAGTTTATTCCGATTGATAATGCTCTGTTTAAAAGTCTGCGTACAGCAGTATTTTTCGTGCTTTGTACGACTGGAGTGACGATATGTTTTCATACGGATTTTATGCAGTCGGCATTTTATACGACAGCAGCGGCAGCTACGCAGCATCTTTGTTTTAAAGCAGCAAGCTCAATAATAATTCTTTTTTCTGAGAATGGTACATATGCAGAAGTTCTTTTGAATATGGTATATATGATCGCATTCGTATTGTTTGAAACAGGCTGCGGTCTTTTCTTTGGCAACAAATTAAGGAAGGAAAGCATGGAAACAACGCATACAAGTTCCCCGACAGTACTGTTTCTTCTCATAGGAATGCAGCTTTGTACGAACTGGTTTCAAAATTTATTTGATCAGTATGATGTTGGTTTTAGGCCATATACGGTTTTTTTACTGTTTGACATGATATGCTGTCTGTTCCTGCTTATGCTGCAGTGCGAGATAGTACGTAATGAAAAGGAACAGGAGAGTAATGCGATAATGCAGCATCTTCTGTACCAGCAGAAACAGCAGATGAAGCTTTCACAGGAAACCATAGATCTTATCAATGTCAAATGCCATGACATAAAAAATCAGATCGCGACACTTGGAAATAATATACCTGAGGATGAACTTGCAGATCTTAAAAGAGCTATAGATATATACGATACGGCTTTTAAATCCGGAAACGAAGTACTGGATGTGCTTTTAATGGAGAAGTTCATGCAATGTGAGAACAAAAAGATACGTCTTGACTGTATGATAGACGGAGAGCTGCTTTCGTTTATGAAGAAATCGGATGTCTACTCACTGTTTGGAAATGCGATTGACAATGCAATAGAAGCAGTGGATAAGATAAATGACGAAGAGAAACGCTGTATTAATGTCCGTGTGAAGAAAAGCAGGGGAATGATATTGATCCATGTGGAAAATCATTATCTTGGAGAACTTTCATTTGAGGAGGGACTGCCACAGACTACGAAGAAGGATAAGCGGTATCACGGTTTTGGAATGAAGAGCATACGCATGATAGCTGAGAAATATCATGGATTTCTGTCAGCTGGATCAAAAGATAATATATTTTCACTTGACATTTTACTTCCTGTGCCAAAATGATGGTATGGGAAGTTTTTTTGTATAGAGACAGAACAGGTATCAAAAATGACAGTTCATGCAAAATCCATTGTGCGGTTTGGAAAAAATTGATAACCTCTGTTTATCAACAGAAAAGGAGAAGAGAAGTATGTTTAGAAAAACAAACATGTGGCGTGGTATTTCTATGACATCAGCATTGTTCCTTACAGTTTCATTATTGGCAGGAAACATTCTGGAGACATATCGTACATCGGTAGATGCGTTTGTCGGAACCAGAAGCCAGGTGACTGTGACAGATGATGCAGATGATTCATGGACCTATCAGTCAGAATTTACATCAGCCAAGGAGGCTTATGAGGGCTTTCAGGAATTGGCTATCCGCACATCTCAGGAGACATTTACACTTCTGAAGAATGAAAATGATTCTTTGCCACTTAAAAGTGATGCAAAGATCACAATGTTCGGTATTCGCAGTTATGCACCGGTATACAGCAATTCCGGTGGAAGTGTCACTGATGGTAAATCTACAGTGCAGATCTTTGATGCATTCAAAGAAAGAGGCTTCCAGATCAATCCATCAATGATGGCAGCATATGAGAAATTTTTTGAGGGAAAAGAATGGACAACACCACAGTTTGGTGGTGGAATTTTACCTGAGTATTCAGAGATAACTGCATATGATGATCCTCATGAACTGACACTTGATGAGTTAGCAGTGCTTAACCCTGACTATAACACACAATACGATGAGTACAATGATGCAGCTATTGTAGTAGTAGGAAGAGTCGGTGGAGAAGGCGGTGACGGCTACTATCCGGGAGAAGAAGGAAGAGCTGACGGAGTTGAGACAGTTACAGGCAACATCTTAAGTCTAAGCGATGAAGAAATGGCAATGGTAAATGAGGCAAAGGCAAACTTCGATAAAGTAATCGTGCTTGTCAATGCAACAAACCCTATGGAGATTGCAAATTTACAGGATGATCCTGATATTGATGCAATACTTTGGATCGGATATCCGGGAGCATATGGTTTCTATGGAGTTGCAGATGTATTAAACGG
Source organism: Acutalibacteraceae bacterium (assembly GCA_963586665.1). Classification (GTDB taxonomy): domain Bacteria; phylum Bacillota; class Clostridia; order Lachnospirales; family Lachnospiraceae; genus Roseburia. The sequence goes on along the minus strand of CAVABC010000006.1, from coordinate 25,391 downwards.
TACAGTTTCACCATCAGCATATCTTGGAGATATATATGCAAAGAACAGTGCTCTTGCACCTGCAATGCAGAATTATGGAAATATTCCATGGTCAAACGCAAGTGATTTCTCAGAGAGTGCCAATGTAAACTCTTATCTTGTAGAAGCTGAGGGCATTTACACTGGATATCGTTATTATGAGACACGATACGCAGACATTGTTCTTGGAAACGGAGGATCAGAAGCTTCGGCAGGAACATATGCAAATGCAGACGGAACAGTTGCAGAGACTGACGGAATCTGGGATTACAGCAATGAGGTGGTATATCCATTTGGATATGGACTCTCATACACAACCTTCGAGCAGACACTTGATAATGTTGTGATAGCAGATGATAAGAAAACAGCACAGGTTACAGTAACTACAACAAATACAGGTGATGTAGCCGGCAAATCAGCAGTGCAGGTATATGCACAGACACCATATACAGATTATGATAAGCAGTACAATGTTGAAAAATCAGCAGTACAGCTTATGGATTTTGAAAAAACACAGACACTTGAGCCGGGAGAAAGCCAGACTATCACACTAAGTATTGATATGTCTAACCTTGCAAGCTACGACTCAGAAAATGCAAAGACATATATCTTAGATCCGGGAACATATTATTTTGCAGTTGGAAGCAATTCTCACGATGCACTTAACAATATCCTTGCAGCACAGGGAAAGACAACAGCAGATGGTATGACAGAAGATGGAAATGCAGCACTTTCATACTCTTGGAACTGGGATGGAGATGTTGATAATACAACATTTGCAACAAGTAAGAACGGAACTGAGATCACAAATGCAGTTTCCGATGGGGATTATTCAATGGATATCAATTCATTCATCCCTGATACAGTAACATATCTTTCAAGAAGTGACTGGAACGGAACATTCCCTAAGACAATATCAGGTCTTACAGCAAATGACGAGCTTTCAACACTTCTCGGAAATGACTTTATAGAATTAAAAACAGATGATGATACATCAGATCTTGTATTTGGTGATACATCAAGTGATCTGACGATCATGGATTTAAAGGGTGCTGATTATGACGATCCTCGCTGGGATGAGCTGATCGATAAGGTAACGATCGATGAATTCCTTGATTTCGCAGCAAATGCATTCCACAATATCGAGGCGATCCCTTCAATCGGACTTATGCAGTATACATCAGATGATGGTCCTAACGGATCTGACTCACATTATCTGACAGAAGGCTCTTATCAGGGAACAGCATATGAGGACGCAGCAGATTATGACTATGCAACACGTGTCGGAGTATCACCTGAAAATATTGCTTACAGCTGGAACAAAGAGCTTGCATATGAAAATGGTGAGATAACACTTGGAGAGAGCACACTTGTACTCAATCTTCCTATCATGATCGGACCTGGAATGAACATCCACCGTCATGCATACAACAGCCGTGGAGCTGAGTATTACTCTGAGGATCCGATCCTTACAGGATATATCGGAAGTGCTGTTGTGCAGGGAGCACAGTCAAAGGGTACTCTGGTAAATATCAAACATGCAGCATTCAATGATCAGGAGATCAACCGTTCAGGAATCGCAGTATTCATGAATGAGCAGAAAGCAAGGGAAGTAGAGCTTAGAGGACTTCAGCAGGCATTTGAGGCAAATGGAAAACCGGCATCATTTGAGTCTGACGATACAAAGGCAGATACATATACACAGGGAGCACTCGGAGTCATGTCATCATACAACCGTATCGGAGCAGTTGCATCAAGCGCAAATGCCGGGGTACAGGTTCAGATCATGAGAGAAGAGTGGGGCTTTAACGGATACAACGTAACAGACTTTACAGGTGTATCACTCAAAGCATCACCAAAGGAGTCAATCCTTGCCGGAACAACAGCATTCTGTGGATTTGGCGCAGGAGATGAGATCACTTACTGGAATGCAGAGTCTTTAAGCAAAGACAGGGATGTATGTCTGGCGATCAAGCAGGATCTTCACTATGCATTATATGCGCTTGCAAACAGTGCTGCAATGAACGGTATCAATGAGACTACCCACAGTGAGGATGTCATGACCTGGTGGAGAGTGGCATACAAGTCATGCATAGGTGTATTTGCGGTAATATGTGCATTATGCGTAGTTTTCTACATCATAAGCCGCATAAGAAGAACAAAAAAACAGGAGGCATAAGGAGAGAATGAGCATGAAAAAAATCATCAATAAATCAAATCTGGTTTTTTGGATCGCAGCAATAGCCGCTCTTATCGGAATGATCATATATATTGTGACTTCGGTAACCGGATATCTTGCAGATGCAGTTATGAATCCAATGCCTGTTATCTGTACGGTCATAGCAATTATAGCAGCCGCTTTTACAGCTATAGGTGAAGAAAAAGTAAATGCAGTAGTATACGACATATTGATAGTTTTGATAAATGTATTACTTCTGGTAAGTTTTTACTGGTTCATATCAGGTCGTGCTTCTCTGGCAGCAGATGTATATTTTATTCCGGTAAATTATCCTGCTTCTGAGGCAAATGCATTACATATTTCAATTGTTGGTGCAGCACTTTATCTCGTTGCAGATATTGTGATGATAGTAACAGCATTTGTGAAAAAGAAAAAATAAATTGATATATTAAGGGGAGTACCCGTCCTGACATGATAAAGGACGGGTACTTGCTACCCTTGTTAAAACTAGGAAGGAAAAGAAAAATGAAGGCAGTTTCATGGAATGACGGATGGACAGTAAAACATTTGGATGAAACAGGCGAGGGAACACCGGTCAGAATACCTCATGACGCAATGCTTGGAGAGAAGAAAAGTGCAGACGCACTTGGAGGAACCAATACAGGCTGGTATGAGGGTTATGATTACCTATATGAAAAAGATTTCATACCGGGTGAAGAATATAAAAACAAAAAAATGATATTGGAATTTGAGGGAGTCTATCACGAGGCGGAAGTCTGGATCAATGACAAAAAAGCTGCATTCAGACCATACGGATACACTAATTTTTATGTTGATGTTACAGAGCTTTTTCACATAGGCAAGCATAACCATATCCGTGTGATCGCCAGAAATGCCGATCAGCCAAACAGCCGCTGGTATTCAGGTGCAGGAATATATCGTCCGGTCACATTATGGGTGGGGGATGATATATACATTCCGGTAAATGGTGTAAAAATCCGCACGGTGTCGATTGAAACGGCAAAAATTGAGGTAAGTATACAAACCAATGCAGCTTCAACTGTAAGCATAGAGATAATAGATCCAAACGGCAATGTTGTATGCACGCGTAAGAGCGAATGTGCGTGCAAGGTGACAGAAATCATTGATGTGCCGGATGCAAAGCTTTGGAATGTGGACACTCCATTTCTATATAAATGCCGTGTTACAGCGCAAAATGATGTAGTAAGTGAGAACTTTGGAATAAGAGAGCTTTCCTGGGGAGAAAACGGTATCTGCATAAACAAAGAGCGTGTCATAATTCAGGGTGCATGTGTCCATCATGATAACGGGCTGCTTGGGGCTGTGTGTGATCCGGATGCTGTAGAGCGCAAGGTACTTCTTATGAAAGAAAATGGTTATAATGCCATAAGAAGCGCGCACAATCCATGCTCAAAGATATTTCTGGATGAATGTGACAGACAGGGTATGCTTGTCATGGATGAATACATTGATCACTGGTATATCCACAAGACAGAATATGATTATGTCAATTATTTTGACAAATGGTGGAAGCAGGATCTTACCGATATGGTGGAAAAGGATTATAACCATCCTTGCGTTATACTGTATTCTACAGGAAATGAGGTAAGTGAGACTGCGCAGGAGCGTGGAATAAAGCTTACCGGTGAGATGACAGAGTTTTTACATGGATTAGATGACTCACGACCGGTTACCTGTGGTGTCAATATATTCTTTAATTTCTTAAGCTCTATAGGTTTTGGTGTATACAGTGACAAAAAAGCCAAAAAGGAAGCAGAGAAGAAACCGGGAAAGAAGAAGGCTGTCGGAAGCCAGTTTTTTAACAATCTGGCAGGTCTTTTAGGAGATGAATTCATGAAGCGTGGAGCAACGCTTCACGGATGTGATGTAAAGACGAGGGATGCTTTTTTGAATATGGACATAGCCGGATATAATTACGGTATTTACCGCTATAAACATGACTTAAAGAAGTATCCAGACCGACTGATACTTGGAAGTGAGACATTCTGCAATGATGCCTACAAATTCAGAGAGATGGCAAAGGTTAATCCTCGTCTTGTCGGTGATTTCGTGTGGGCAGGAATGGATTATCTCGGTGAGGTAATGGTTGGTTCATGGGAATACAGCGATTACGCCAAAAATTTTAATGGTGAGCTTGGCTGGGTATCTGCCGGTTCGGGAAGAGTAGATCTGACAGGAAAGCCTTTGTGTGAAGCCTTATATACCAGAGTAGCATTAGAACATGAAAAGGGACCGTTTATCGGTGTATGTCCGGTAAATCATACAGACGACAGGCATAGCCCATCAGCCTGGAAGATGTCAAATGCACTCGAGAGCTGGAGCTACAGCGGCTGCGATGGAAATAAAGCCAATGTCGAGGTATATGCAAGAGCAGCTAGAGTCGACCTGTTCGTAAACGGAAAACAGGTGGGATCAAAGCAGCTCAAAAATGACTGTATTGCAATATTTTCATGTACGTATGAAAGCGGCAGTATAGAAGCAGTATCTTATGACAACAGTGGAAAAGAAATCGGACGAAAAATGCTTCAGACAGCAGGAGATGAGACTGTTATCACAATGGAAGCAGAAAAAAGCAGCGTTAAACATGGACATCTTGCATATGTACGTCTTAAATACACTGATAATAATGGAATCACCAAACCTCTTGAGAGGGGAACGATACAGCTTACTGTAGAGGGCGGAAAGCTGGAAGCATTTGGAAATGCATGTCCTTATAACGAGATGGGATATCTTGGAAATAAAGCAGAGACTTATTATGGCGAGGCACTTGCCATTGTACGTGCCGGCAATGAAAACGAGATAAGAATAACTGCTTTTGATGGAAATAATCAGTCTGAGATACTCGTTCCGGTTGTTTCTGAGTAAGAGTCTTGTAATGTGTTACAAAAATACAAAAAAGTTACAACAATTTAGAATAATTGAGTAGGAGGGATAAATGGATTCAATAAGAGAAAAATGGAATGATTTTTCAATAAAACATAAATTGATAGCACAGTTTGTAAAATTTTATGCATTCTCACTGTTTGTGACAGTTGTGCAGTATCTTCTGCTGACATTTCTGCCGTCACTTTTTTACAAATTAACAGACTGGTGCGATATACCGTGTCAGCTTATTCATCTGGCAATCGGACCGGTTGATACATATGTGTTTAATTATCCTGTTACGGGAGATGCTACAGGAGGAATGGGATATTTTGCAGCTTTTGCAGTAACACTTTTTATTGCCCAGTGTATTAATTTTCCTATGCAGCGCAATGTTACATTCAAATCAAAAGGAAATATATGTTATCAGATAGCGTGGTACATAGTTGCTTTTGTTTTAATAACAATAGCATGCAGCTTCCTTATGGGAATATATATACCTATCTGTAAAAAATATGTTCCGACAGCACTTTATAATGTACTTATTACCGTTATTAATGGCGGTGTGCAGATGGTTATATATTTTCCTATTTACAAGATTATTTTCCCGGAGGGAGAGGCTTAAATGAAGATGACTTTAGAGCAGAAATGCGCACTTTTATCAGGCAGATCTGTATTTCAGACAAGAGAATATAAAAATCTGGGAATTCCGGCAATATGGCTTTCGGATGGACCACACGGACTCCGTAAACAGGCGGGAGCTTCAGATCATCTGGGATTAAATCCGAGTGTGGAGGCTACATGCTTTCCACCGGCTGCAACTATAGCAAACAGCTGGGATGAGGCACTAGGTGAGAAAGTGGGAGAAGCACTTGGTGAAGAAACAGCAACTCTTGGAGTAAATGTTCTGCTCGGACCCGGTCTTAATATGAAAAGAAATCCACTTTGCGGTCGCAATTTTGAGTATTTTTCGGAAGATCCGTATCTTGCAGGAAAAATGGCTGCCGCATATATCCGTGGCATACAAAAAAATGGAGTAGCGGCATGTCCGAAGCATTTTGCGGTAAACGATCAGGAAACAAGGAGAATGGCATCTGACAGTATTGTTGACGAGAGGACTCTGCGTGAAATATATCTGACAGGCTTTGAAATCGCTGTAAAAGAGGGAAATCCGAAATGCATCATGTCAAGCTATAACCTTATAAATGGTACTTATGCAAATGAGAATGAACATCTTTTATCAGAAATATTAAGAAAAGAGTGGGGCTTTAAGGGGGCTGTTGTAACCGACTGGGGCGGTTCAAATGACCATGCACTCGGGGTAAAGGCTGGATCAACACTTGAAATGCCTGCACCGGGAGGCGATTCGGTAAGGGAACTGATCGCAGCAGTAAAAAGCGGAAAAATAGAAGAGAGCGATGTTGACGCAAGGGTTGACGAACTTTTACAGCTTATATATTCGACAAAGAAGGCTGTAAAAGAAGCCTCTGCAAATGCAGTGGTAAAAGATGGGGAGCTTAATCTGCCGGATAACATGAAAAAGAAACATCATGATCTGGCATGTATGGCAGCAGCAGAAAGCATGACACTGCTCAAAAACAATAATGAGATACTGCCGCTTAAAAAGAATACAAAAGTTGCGATCATCGGAGAGTTTGCGAAAAATCCAAGATATCAGGGAGCGGGATCAAGTATGGTAAACACCACAGCTCTTGATAATTTATTGGACTGCATGGAAAGCTCGTCTGTAGAAGTAGTAGGATATGCAAAGGGTTTTGACCGTCTCGGACAACCGGATGATGCGGCTGTAAAAGAAGCAAGAGAGCTTGCAAAGTGTGCTGAAATAACAGTTCTTTGTCTGGGACTCGATGAGGTGCAGGAGAGTGAGGGGCTTGACCGTTCGATGATGAAGCTCAGACAGAACCAGATATCACTGCTTAAGGCACTTCACAGAGACGGAAGAAAGATAGTGGTTGTGCTGTCGGCAGGAAGCAGTGTGGAAACACAGTGGAGATCATATTGTGATGCGATACTTTATGCGTGCTTAAGCGGACAGGCAGGTGCACGAGCTGTGGCAGATGCACTGACAGGTGTCATAAATCCAAGCGGAAAACTGGCAGAAACCTGGATAGAAAAATATGAGGACACTCCTTCATTACATCATTTTGCCGGTAAAAAGAGAACCGTGGAATACCGCGAGGGTATATATATAGGATACAGATATTATCAGAAAGCAGATATCGCCACGGCATTTCCGTTCGGTTTTGGTTTAAGCTATACAACCTTTGAGTATTCAGATATCAGTGTGGAAGCGGACAAGGTAAGTTTTACCGTGACAAACACAGGAAATGCTGCGGGAAAAGAAATATCCCAGATATACATAAGCGCACCGGGAAAAATGGTTTTCGTACCGGAGCGTGAACTTAAAGGTTTTGTAAAGACATCACTTATTCCGGGAGAAAGCAAACGGGTAACAGTGCCTTTAGATGATAAGGCCTTCCGCTACTGGAATGTAAAGACGAACAGATGGGAGCAGGAAGGTGGAGTCTACAAAATATCTGTCGGAGGATCATCTGAGGATATCGTATTAAGTGATGAGATAAGCCTCAAAGGAACAACAGATAAGAAACCGTATGATATGAGTAAGCTTTCTCATTATGAGTCCGGTGATGTGCAAAATGTTGGTAAAAATGAATTTGCAAAATTGCTGGGACATGAAATACCGGATGGAAAACCTGACATCAGCCGTAATATGACTCTCGGAGAGATGAATCATGGAAGAAGTCCTCTGGGCTGGCTGATATGGGCGATACTGACAGGCATGCTTAACAGGAGCTTAAAGAAAGGAAGTCCAGACTTAAATCTTCTTTTCCAGTTAAATATGCCGCTGCGCGGACTGGCTAAGATGACAGGCGGAATGATAAGTATGGGAATGGTTGACGGAATCGTGCTTGAGCTTAAAGGCTTCTGGTTCATAGGAATCATTAAAGTACTTATAGAGTTTGTGAAAAATATCGTGCAGAACAGACAACTTGAGAAAAGGTTAGTATAAACTAATAACTATAACTACAAGTAAATTACCCTTTAAATTTAGCGTCCCAATATTACCTGGGGCGCTAAAAAAAACTTTTCAAACAAATGTTGCTATGGTATAATGAGCGGTGTTGAAAAGAAACATAAGAATGATTAATCGGAGTGTGAAATAATGAGTAAGGTTATAGTAGTTACCGATTCTAATAGTGGAATCACACCTTACGAGGCAAAAATCATGGGAGTTGAAGTACTTCCAATGCCTTTTTATATCAATGAGCAGATGTTCTATGAGAATATAGATCTGACTCAGGAGCAGTTTTATGAGAGACTTGTTGCCGGAGGAGATATAAAGACATCAATGCCTCTGGTCGGTGACGTTACAGATAAATGGGATGAGCTTTTAAAGGAGTATGATGAGATCGTATATATTCCGATGTCATCAGGACTTTCAAGCTCATGTGAGACTGCATATATGTTGTCACAGGATTATGACGGCAAGGTGCAGGTGGTAAACAATCAGAGGATTTCAGTTACTATGCGCCAATCAGTTATCGATGCAAAAAATCTTGCAGATGCTGGCAGGAATGCAGCAGAGATAAAGCAGATATTAGAGGATGCCAAGTTTGATTCTTCAATATATATCATGGTAGATACACTTACATACCTGAAAAAAGGCGGTAGGATCACACCTGCGGCAGCAGCACTTGGTACATTGCTTAAGCTTAAGCCGGTATTACAGATACAGGGAGAGAAGCTTGATGCATTTGCAAAGGCACGTACAGTAAAGCAGGCAAAGAACATCATGATAGAAGCCATGAAGTCAGACTTTGAGAAGCGTTTCAATTGTCCTGACGGAAATCAGATGAACCTTGAGATGGCATATACTCATGATCTGGCAGCCGCAGAGGCATTTAAGGAAGAGGTTCAGGCAGCATTTCCTAATAATGAGATCGTCATGAATCCACTTTCACTTTCGGTTTCCTGCCATATCGGACCGGGAGCACTTGCAATAGCATGTTCTAAGAAAATAGATTTATAACAAGTGTATTTAATTATTGTAATATAAGTATTTAAGAGTTTACTTATTAATAGAAATCATATATAATTTGTCAGTGAAGGCGGCAAAGAATTCTAAAATAGCTGTTTTTCTATGAATTTCGTAAGGGAGGCATGTAATATGTCAAAGGTAGATGTAGTAATAGGATGTTTTTATGGTGACGAGGGTAAAGGTAAAGTAATAGATTACCTCGCAACAGATGCCGATGTAGCAGTAAGAGCAACAGGCGGAGACAATGCAGGTCACACAATAAAAGCAAATGGTGTCAAATACGCAATGCACCTTATTCCATCAGGTTTATTATCAGGACACACTATCGGTGTGATCGGAAACGGTGTAGTTTTAAATCCTGAGGTTCTCCTTGAGGAGATCAATAATCTAAAGGATCACGGTTACGATGTAGATAAATACTTAAAGATCAGTGACAAAACACATGTCATTTTCCCTTACCACAGAAAGCTCGATCTCGCACTCGAGAAGGTAAGACAGGCAAAGAAAATCGGTACAACAGGAAAAGGAATCGGACCTTCTTACTGTGATAAATACGAGCGTTCAGGAATCAGAATGGAAGATTTATATGCACCTGATTTCAAGGAGAGATTAAAAGAGCAGACAGATATCAAGCTTGCACTCCTTAAGGTATACGATCCTGAGACAGACTACATAGCAGAGCTTGACTTTGACAAGATGTATGAGGCATACAGTGATTACGCAGCACAGCTTAAGCCATATGTATGCGATACCATCACACTTTTACACAAGGCATTGGAGGATGACAAGAAAGTAGTTGTTGAGGGTGCTCAGGCTACACTCCTTGATATCGATTTTGGTTCATATCCATTCGTTACATCTTCAAACCCTACTATCGGTGGTATCCTTACAGGAACAGGACTTTCTGCTACAGATATCGGAAACGTATACGGTGTCATCAAGGCATACTCAAGCCGTGTAGGTGAAGGTCCATATGTTACAGAGCTTCTTGACGAGACAGGAGACAGAATTCGTGAGCTTGGTCATGAGTACGGCACAACAACAGGCCGTCCAAGAAGATGTGGCTGGTTAGACCTTGTTACTTTAAAATACGCTAAGCGTCTCAACGGTCTTACAGCATTATCAGTAAACCACCTCGATACAATCGGCAAATTCGATACTATAAAGGTATGCACAGGATATGATGTAAACGGAGAGATAACAGAGGATTTCACAACAAACTTAAATGTCCTCAACAATGCAAAGCCGGTATACAAAGAGCTTAAAGGCGGCTGGGATGAGAGTATTGCAGGCTGCAAGACATTCGAGGAGCTTCCAGAGAATGCAAAAGCATACATAAACTTCATCGAGGAGTACATCGGAGTACCTGTTAAGTTTATCGGAACAGGTGCAGAGCGAGAGGCTATGATCGTGCGCGAGTAGTGCCGGGATATTACGAATGTCAGTACAGTCTGGAAAATCTCTGATTTTTCAGACTTGCACTACGGATGCATTAATAGAATATACAAAAGAGTGTTCAGATTTCACAAAATGAACACTCTTTTTTTGTATCCTTTTATTCAGAACAAATAAGGAGGAGCATTACTGTGATTGAAATAAGTAATCTCGTAAAGAAATATGGCGACCACGTAGCGGTCAACAATCTTTCACTTACGGTAAAACCCGGAAAGATATACGGACTTTTAGGACCAAACGGTGCAGGAAAGTCAACAACCATGAACATCGTCACCGGATACATCGGTGCGGACTGTGGTACTGTAAAGATAAATGGCTATGATATATTCGAACAGCCGGAGGAGGCAAAGAAATGCATAGGATATCTGCCTGAGATACCGCCACTTTATGTGGACATGACGGTGTACGAATATCTGAAATTTGCAGCAGAACTAAAGAAACTAGATAGAAGCAAGAGAAAAGAAATGATAGCTGATGCTATGGAAATGACAGGCATTACAGATGTTGCCAATCGTCTGATCAAAAACCTGTCAAAGGGCTACAGACAAAGAGTAGGCTTTGCACAGGCTGTACTCGGCTATCCTGAGATCATCATCCTTGATGAGCCAACGGTAGGTCTTGATCCAAAGCAGATCATAGAGATCAGGGATCTGATCAAAAAGCTCGGTGAAGAGCATACGGTAATCTTAAGCTCGCACATCCTTACAGAGATAAGTGCGGTGTGTGACCATGTATTTATCATCTCAAAAGGCAAGCTCGTCGCAAGTGATGCGACAGAAAATCTTATCAATCTGATGTCCAAAAATCAGGAGATCAGCATTGTACTTAAGGCTGATGAGACTGATGCAAGAGCAATGTTTGATAAGATCGCAGATATTAACGATGTCGTATTTGAGCAGTCAGAGGAGGAAGGCACTGTAAAAGCACTTGTTACAGCGCATAGAAACTGTGATATCCGTGAGAAATTATTTGAGCTGGCATGTGCATCAAATATGCCGATCCTTGAGATGCATTCGATCGTCAGATCACTTGAGGATGTATTCCTTGAGCTTACAGGGGAAGGAGATGATAAGTAATGTGGGCTATATTTAAAAGAGAGTTCAAATCATATTTCCAGAATGTAGTAGGCTGGCTGTTTGTCGCAGCACTGCTTGCAGTATACGGATTATATTACTATGTATACAATCTGAAAAACGGATATCCATATATATCCTATGACTTAAAAGGCATCGCATTTATCATGATGATCGCTGTGCCGATCCTTACCATGAGATCTCTTTCCGATGAGCGCAAATCCAAGACAGATCAGCTCATGCTGACAGCACCTGTATCTGTCGGAAAGATCGTAGCCGGAAAATATCTGGCAATGGCTGCCGTATTTACAGTAGATATAATAATTTTTGCAATATCACCGCTTGTTCTCTCAATATTCGGAACAGTAGCACTCGGTGAATCATATGTAGCATTATTGGGATTTTGGCTGTACGGATGCGCATGTATCGCAGTCGGATTATTCATCTCCTCTATCTCAGAGAGCGTGATAATATCAGCAATCCTTACATTTGCAGCACTTTTTATCTCATACATGATGCAGTCCATCACAGGACTTATCTCATCGAGCGGAAATCTGCTCACAAAAGTGCTTGACTGCTTTGATCTGTATACACCGTTTGAGGGATACATGAGCGGATGCCTTGATGTGACCTCGTCAGTTTACTATATCACGGTAGTGTTGCTTTTGTGCTTCCTTACCACACAGTCTATCCAGAAGAGAAGATGGGCTTTTTCAAGGAAAAAGATAGGCACAGGGGTATTCTCAGCAGGACTTATCGTGGTAGTATGTGTGCTCACAGTTGTCGTAAACCTCATAGTTGCAGCACTTCCAGCCACATATACATCACTTGATTTCTCTTATACACAGCTTTTTGCACTGACAGATGATACAAAGGATTATCTGCAGAAGCTTGATAGTGACATCACGATCTACGTGCTCAATTCAGAAAAATCAAAGGATGCCAAGATTGATGAGACGCTTGAGCGTTATCAGGGACTTTCAAGCCACATAAAGGTAGAATATGTCGATCCTTCGACAAGTCCTAATTTCTATCAGGATTACACAGACTCTGCACCTACCACAAACAGCCTTATCGTGGTAAGCGACAGCAGATCAAAAGTGATAGATTACAATGATATCTATGATTATGAGACATCTATGGATTACTCTACATACCAGTACACGCAGACTATCACAGGCTATGATGCAGAGGGCCAGATCACAAGTGCTATTGAGTATGTGACAATGGACGCAGACACACTTCCTGTTGTATACCAGATCACAGGACATAATGAGACTACACTTGGCAGCAATTTCACTGATGTGATAAGCAAGGCAAATGCAAATCTTCAGAGTCTTGAGCTTTTTAACGAGGAAAAAGTACCTGATGATGCATCTGCTATCATCATCAACTCACCAACAGTCGATTTCAACGAGGCTGACGCACAGAAGGTTATCGACTACTTAAACGGTGGAGGAAAAGCTGTTATCATCGGCTGCTATGCATACAATGATGATCTGCCAAACTTCAACAAGATACTTGAAACCTACAATGTAAGCTTCAAGACAGGTGTTGTGGCAGAAAATGACGGAACAAAATATTACCAGAACCCACTGTATGTACTTCCTACAGTAAAAGCAACAGATTATACATCTGATGCGACAGACGGATATGTATTCCTCGCAGGAACCTGTGCGATCGAATATCCTGACAACACAGACACAGTAACCTATACACAGATGCTTACCACATCAGACAGCTCTGTATTAAAGAAGGACTGGAAGAACATTACAACCTCAAAGGCTGAGGATGGAGATGAGAACGGACCATTTACAACAGGACTTGCAATAAACGATTCAGATACAGGAGCATCGGTTATCGTATTCGGTACACCATACGTGGTAGACGATTCGTATGACAATGCGGTATCAGGAAACAACGCAGATATGTTTAAAGATGTCATCACATCAATGACCGGAAACGTAGAGCTTGCATCAAGCGTAATACCGGAGAAAGACTACACCTTAAGCAACATCACAATAAATACACTTTCAGCCGTTGTAGTAGGACTTATCGTGATGATAGCGATCCCTATAGTACTGCTTATCATCGGAATAGTGGTATGGGCAGTCAGAAGAAAGAAGTAGCCTGCGATTTCGCATATAACATAACGTATATTATCGAAAACGCGTAATAGTAAAACAGGAGCAGTATAGAATGAATAAACAGAAACGAACATTTGCCATACTTGCGATAGTTCTTGTAGCCTGTCTGGCAGGCTACATGGGACTTCTCAATTACAATAAATATAAGACGGATGATGATTCGGACAGTGAGAGCGAAAGCACCACGGCTCTTTCCGTGGATTCATCCGATGTAGAATCCATCTCATTTTTGATAAATGGACAGGAGTATACTTTCAGCCGTGTTGCGACAACAGATACCTCTGATGATACAGAAAGTGCCGATACAGACGAGGGTACAGAGACTGCGGACAGTACGGAATCCGCATCAGAGGACAGCACAGAGAGCAGTTCGGAGGATGAGGTACAGTGGGTATGTGACAATGATCCTTCCATGAAGGTCAACACCAGCAAGGTCACAACACTGCTTGGGACAGCAACAGCGATCACAGCGGTACAGGAGTTTGACTCAGATACGGATACATCTGATTTCGGATTTGACGATCCGCAGAATATCGTAAAGCTGAATACTTCCGATAAGACATATACGATCACGATCGGAGCAAAAAATGCAATGCTCGGTCAGTACTATATCAAGGTGGATGATACGGCATACCTGTCTAATACGACATTGCTTGGTCAGATACCAAACTCTATAGATGATATGGTGGCAGCGGATGACAGTGAAAGTACGGAAAGTACAGAGGCTGCTGAAACTACAACAGAATAACTCTTCTAATCAGGGAGTTCTTACACTCTTACAGTAATCATCGGCATAATAGAATATGTTATACAAAGCAGAAAGACCTCGAAAGGGGTCTTTTTGTTTTGTCTGAAAATGAGATGGTAGAAAAAACAAAGTGAATTGCTTTACTTGTCGTTTATTTGCGACACCTTGGGGATGTTCGGTGCATGGGTACTGGAAATTTCAACAGAATTGTGTTATAATAACGCTATATTTTCAACAATTATCAGTAAAGGAGATGCAATATGGGATTTCCGGAGGAAATAAAAAGAATTAGACAGCGTTCACTTTTGACACAGACGGATTTTGCGGAGATAGTCCATGTGGCTTATTCTACCGTAAACAGGTGGGAAAAAGGCAAAGCAAAGCCAAATTTGAACGCTATGAAGAATATAAGAGCCTATTGTCTTGAAAACGGATATGATTATTCCGTTTTGGAAGATGCATGGCTTGACTATAAAGTGGAGGGTAACAAAAATGGTTGACACTAAAAAAGAGCAGGAGCGTGATGAGCTTCATCGTGCAATATGGGCGATTGCAGATGAATTGCGTGGAGCTGTCGATGGTTGGGACTTTAAAAATTATGTCCTTGGCACGATGTTCTATCGTTATATTTCTGAAAATTTGTGCAATTATATAAACAGTGGCGAGATTGATGCGGGTAATACTGATTTTGACTTTGCAGAAATGTCTGATGAGGATGCAGAAGAAGCTAGAGAAGGATTGGTAGAGGAAAAAGGATTTTTTATTCTGCCAAGTGAGTTGTTCTGCAATGTTCAGAAAAATTGTAATAATGAAGAAGCGACATTTAAAGACCGTGAAGGTAAGACGAAAAATACGAAGGAAAACCTGAATGAGCTTCTTGAAATGGTGTTCCGTCATATTGAAGAATCTGCCAAAGGAAGTGAAGCAGAAAGCGACTTTGCGGGTCTTTTTGATGATTTTGATGTAAACAGCAATAAGTTGGGTTCTACGGTAGCAAAGCGTAATGAAAAGCTTGTAAAACTTTTGAATGGCGTTGGCGAAATGAATCTTGGAGATGTGAAAGACCACTCTATTGATGCATTTGGCGATGCTTATGAATATCTTATGACGATGTATGCGTCAAATGCCGGAAAATCCGGTGGAGAGTTCTTCACTCCGGCAGATGTTTCAGAATTGCTTACCCGTCTGGGAACAGTGGGGAAAACAGAAATTAATAAAGTATATGACCCTGCTTGCGGCAGTGGTTCTCTGCTTCTGAAAGCTGAGAAAGTTCTTGGAAAGGAAGCAATCCGCAACGGCTTCTACGGACAGGAAATCAATATCACAACTTACAACTTGTGCCGTATCAATATGTTCCTGCATGATGTTGGATTTGATAAATTTGATATTGCTTGTGAAGATACCCTGACCAGTCCGCAACACTGGGATGATGAGCCTTTTGAATTGATTGTATCTAATCCGCCATATTCCATAAAATGGGTTGGTGATGAGGACGCAACGCTTATCAATGACCCTCGTTTCGCTCCGGCAGGAGTTCTTGCACCAAAGAGTAAGGCGGATATGGCATTTATTATGCATAGTCTTTCTTGGCTTGCGTCTAACGGAACAGCCGCTATTGTATGCTTTCCGGGCATTATGTACCGTGGCGGTGCAGAGCAGAAAATCCGTAAGTATCTGGTAGATAACAACTATGTAGACTGTATTATTCAGTTGCCGAGCAACTTGTTCTTCGGAACGTCTATCGCAACCTGTATCATGGTGATGAAGAAGAACAAGACAGACAATAAGACTCTCTTTATTGATGCCACAAGCGAGTGCGTTAAGGTAACCAATAATAATAAGCTTACGCCGGAGAACATCGACCAAATTGTAGACGCATTTACTATGCGTGAAGATGTAGAATATTTTGCACATTTGGCAAGCTATGAGGAAGTAGCCGGAAATGACTATAATCTGTCGGTTTCTACCTATGTTGAGGCTGAGGATACGAGAGAGAAAATTGATATTGTAAAACTCAACGCAGAAATCAAGGAAATTGTCGCCCGTGAACAGGTGCTTAGAGATGAGATTGATAAAATCATCGCAGAAATCGAGGTGGACGCATGAGTAATTTAATTAAAACAGATAAAGCGTATAAAAAATGGATTACAGATGTTTCAAAGAGATTTCGTCAAAGCCAGTTAAAAGCTGCAATCAAAGTTAATGAAGATATGCTCCGCTTTTATTGGAGTATGGGCAGAGATATCGTTCAAATGAATGACGAAGCAAAGTACGGAAGCGGATTTTATAATACAATCAGTGCAGATTTGAAAGATATTTTTCCTGATATAAAGTCCTTCTCGCCTACAAATTTAAAGTATATGCGTTATTTTTATGAGATGTATCCGACAGCGGAGAATCGTCAGCAGCCTGCTGACGATTTGGCAATATCCGAAAATCGTCAACAAGTTGCTGACGATTCTGAGTTGCAGGTTATTTTTCGTATTCCGTGGGGACATCATATGTTTCTGCTTGATAAATGCAAGGGAGAACAGCAGAAAGCTCTCTTTTATGTAAAAAAAACAATTGAAAATAACTGGTCAAGGGCTGTGCTTCAGAATCAGTTGAGCACTAACCTTTATGAAAGAGAAGGTAAGGCGCTGACTAATTTTGCTCAAACGCTTCCGGCTGTCCAGAGTGACCTTGCACAGGCAATCACAAAAGACCCTTATAATTTTGATTTTCTGACCATACAGGAAACATATAACGAGAAAGAACTAAAGGACGCTTTATTAAATGATGTATCTGATTTTCTGCTTGAACTGGGGACAGGATTTGCCTATATGGGCAGAGAAGTGCGTCTGGTTGTAGGGAAAAAAGAGAAGTTTTTAGATTTGCTTTTTTACAATACAAAAGCGCATTGCTATGTTGTTGTAGAGGTAAAGGCGGGGGATTTTGATTCAGCCAATGCCGGACAGCTCGGAACTTATGTTGTCGCAGTCAATCATCAGATAAAGACAGAACATGATAATCCAACGGTCGGACTTCTGGTATGCCGTGGTCTTGACAGAGTAGAGGCTCAATACGCACTTGAATCCAGCAGTCAGCCGCTCGGAATCTCAAGCTATGAGCTGTCAAAGTTAGTTCCCGAGAAGTTCAAAGGCAGTATGCCTACGATTGAGGAAATAGAAGCGGAATTGATGGACTCATCTTCTGATTCGAAAAATGCGGAAGGCGGTGAAGACGCATGAGCAAGCTGGATGAATTGATAAAAGAACTTTGGCCTAATGGTGTAGAGTATAAGAGCCTTGGTGAAATTGCTACAATTTCACGAGGTGGTAATTTTCAGAAAAAAGATTTCCGTGATGCGGGAGTTCCATGTATCCATTATGGACAAATATATACAAAGTACGGACTGTTTGCAGATGAGACAATTACATTCATTACGGAGGAATGTGCGAAAAAGCAAAAGTTTGCTAAAACAAATGATATTGTAATGGCTGTAACAAGTGAAAATATAGAAGATGTATGTAAATGTCTTGCGTGGTTAGGAAATGATGATGTGGCGATAAGCGGTCATTCTGCAATTATCAGTCACAATCAAAATCCTAAGTATCTCGTGTATTATTTTCATTCGCAAATGTTTTTTGCTCAAAAAAGAAAGCTTGCGCACGGTACAAAAGTGATTGAGGTAACACCTGATACTTTAAAAAACATTAAGCTCCCTGTACCTCCTCTGGAGGTACAACGTGAAATAGTCCGTATATTGGACTCTTTCACGTTACTTACAGCCGAGCTTACAGCCGAGCTTACAGCTCGGAAGAAGCAGTATGATTTTTATAGGGATAAATTGCTTACTTTTGGCAATGATGTGAAAATAGTGCCTTTAGCAGAAATTGCAGATATTGGAACTGGAAGTAGCAATACAAATGAAGGGCTTGAAGAAGGCAAATATCCATTTTATGTACGTTCCCAGGAGCCTTTGCGTAAAAATGATTATGAATATGACGAGACGGCAATCATTACAGCCGGTGATGGTGTAGGTGTAGGAAAGGTTTTTCATTATGTGGAAGGGAAATATGCTTTGCATCAGAGAGCGTATAGAATACACATTAATGTGCCTTATGTTCTCCCACGATATTATTTTCATTATATGAGGTCAGCGTTTTTGCCATATATACAAAAGACAATGTTCCAAGGCTCAGTAGCATCTATCAGAAGACCTATGTTAAATCAATTCCCTGTTCCAGTACCTTCGTTAGATGTACAACAGAGATTGGTGAATGTCCTCGATAATTTCGAATCCATCTGCACTGACCTGAATATCGGTTTACCTGCCGAAATAGAAGCAAGGCAAAAACAATATGAATATTATCGTGATTTACTCTTGACATTCGCTGAAACCGGCAACACGCTCATAACAGACAGACAGACAGACAGACAGACAGACAGACAGACAGACAGACAGACAGACAGACAGACAGAGCTGAGCGCAATTAAGCTCATTCAGTATGTGTTTGGGTATGCTGTGGCTTCGGTTGGAACATTATTTGAAATAAAAAATGGGCTTAATAAAGAAAAGTCTGCCTTTGGCAAGGGAAAACCAATTATAAATTTTACGGATGTATATAATCATCGGTATTTGGAACATAGTTCTATAAAGGGATTAGTTGATGTAACGGATACAGAAATTGAAAGGTATAGTGCAAAAAAAGGAGATGTATTTTTTACACGAACTTCGGAAACCAAGGAAGATATTGGAATGTCCAGTACATTGATTGAAGATATTCCTGATTGTGTCTTTAGCGGTTTTGTATTGAGAGCACGCCCAACAACAGATTACTTGTTGCCTAAGTTTTGCTCTTATTATTTTTCAACGACAGCTGTGAGAAATGTCATTATAAGATATGCGTCAGTAACTACAAGAGCGACAACTACTGGTCCGAAATTATCAAAAATCATGGTTCCGATATTACCAATTGAGGAACAAGAAAGAATCGTATCCATTCTCGACCGCTTTGATACCCTCTGCAACGACCTTGCTGCTGGTCTTCCAGCAGAAATAGAAGCCAGACAAAAGCAATACGAATATTACAGGGATAAATTATTATCCTTTAAAGAAATACAAAAGTAAGGAGGCGATGCGAGTGCCGTATTTTAATATTGTAGCCGAGACAACTGAAAATACCGTTGTAACGGAATATGAGCCTGTTAAAAAGCGTTCCGACGCTTACCAGAGCGAAGCGGCACTGGAGGCTGAATTTATCAAGCTGCTGGTTGAACAGGGATATACTTATCTGCCGATTCATACCGAGCAGGACTTGATTAAGAACCTTCGTGAAAGATTGGAAGAACTGAATGACTACAAGTTCTCCGATAAGGAATGGGAGGATTTCTTAAAAAATTGTGTTACTAATCCGAATGAATCTATCGCAGAGAAAACACGCACAATCCAGGAGGATAATGTCAAAATTCTGAAGCGTGACAGCGGTGAGACCAAGAATATTACGCTGATTGATAAAAAGAACATTCATAATAACCGCTTGCAGGTTATCAATCAGTATGTGATTGGTACAGCAGACGGCGCAAAGCACGATAACCGTTATGATGTCACAGTACTTGTTAACGGTCTGCCGCTTGTACATATCGAATTGAAACGCAGAGGTGTGGCAATTCGTGAAGCCTTTAATCAGATTAACCGCTATCAGAGAGATTCTTTCTGGGCTGGCAGTGGGCTGTATGAATACATCCAGATTTTTGTAATTAGCAATGGTACGAATACAAAATATTACTCCAACAGCACCAGAAAAAATGCGGAAAAGGAACACGAGAAGAAAGGCTCAAGCAAAACAAAGACAAGCAACAGTTTTGAATTTACTTGCTTCTGGGCTGATGCCAATAACCGTGTTATCCCTGATTTGATTGATTTTACAAAGACATTCTTTGCAAAGCATACTCTTCTAAATATTCTTACGAAGTACTGTATCTTTACTTCTGAGGAAATGCTGATGGTTATGCGTCCATATCAGATTACGGCAACCGAGCGTATCTTAAATCGAATAGAGATTGCCAATAATTATAAGAAATACGGTTCGGTAGAGGGCGGCGGTTACATCTGGCATACCACAGGTTCGGGCAAGACGTTGACTTCCTTTAAGACAGCAAGGCTTGCGTCGAGACTTCCGTATATCGACAAGGTTATGTTTATTGTTGACCGTAAGGATTTGGACTATCAGACCATGAAGGAATACGACCGCTTTGAAAAGGGTGCAGCCAACTCCAACACTTCTACAGCTATTCTGAAAAGACAGCTGGAGAATCCGGAGGCTCGTATCATTATTACAACGATTCAGAAGCTTGCAACCTTTATCAAGAAGAATCCAAACCATGAGGTCTACACCAAGCATGTGGTAATCATATTTGACGAGTGCCACAGAAGCCAGTTTGGTGATATGCATACGGCTATCGTGAAGAACTTTAAGAAATATCATCTGTTCGGATTTACAGGAACACCGATTTTCTCTGTAAATTCCGGCAGAACAAAGAATCCGGAGTTTTTTACAACAGCACAGACCTTCGGTGACCAGCTTCATACTTACACTATCGTGGATGCTATTAACGATAAAAATGTTCTTCCATTCCGTGTTGATTACATCAAGACTATGGATGTCGAGGAAGAAATTACTGACGAGATGGTCTGGGATATCAACCGAGAAAAGGTCATGATGGCACCTGAACGCATCAGGATTGTCACGCAATATATATTGGAGCATTTTGACCAGAAAACATATCGTGGAGATAAAAGCTATATCTTCAATTCTCTTGTAAATATTGAGGAAGTAGCGTCTGCTAAGCGGGATGAGGTAGAGGAAATCAAACGCAAACAGCGAATCAGCGGCTTTAATTCCATCTTTGCTGTATCAAGCGTTCCGATGGCAAAGCTCTATTACAATGAGTTTAAAAGGCAGATGGACGCTGAACCTACTAAGAAGCTGCGTATTGCCACTATTTTCAGCTACGGAGCAAATGAAGAGGAATCTGACGGAATTTTGGACGAAGAAAATTCAGAGGATACATCAGCACTTGACCAGCCATCCAGAGAATTTTTGGAGGACGCAATCAAGGATTATAACAAGATGTTCCATACCAACTACGATACTTCAAGCGATAAGTTCCAGAACTATTATAAAGATGTGTCTTTGCGCATGAAGAACAAGGAGTTAGACCTTCTCATTGTAGTAAATATGTTCCTGACAGGATTTGACGCCACGACCTTAAATACTCTTTGGGTAGATAAAAATCTGAAAATGCATGGGCTTATACAGGCATTTTCCCGTACTAACAGAATTCTGAATTCTATCAAGACATTTGGAAATATCGTGTGTTTCAGAAATCTGCAAAAGCGTGTTGACTCTGCTATCTCACTATTCGGAGATAAGAATGCGGGCGGCATCGTGCTAATGCAGAGCTTCAAGGATTATTACTATGGATACGAATCTGTGGACGGCAAGCAAATGCCGGGATACGTGGATATGATGGAGGATTTGGAAAACAAGTTTCCGTTGTCAGAGCCACGCATTGAGGGAGAGCAAAATCAGAAGGATTTTATTGCCCTTTTTGGTGCAATTCTGCGCATGAGAAATCTGTTGTTATCCTTTGATGAGTTTAAGGATAGGGAATTGATTTCCGAGCGGGATTTGCAGGATTATCTTGGCAGATATCAGGACTTGCGTGACGAATGGAAACGCAAGCGTCAGGAAAGCACAGATATTACAGATGATGTTGTATTTGAGATTGAATTGATTCGCCAGATTGAAATCAATATTGATTACATTCTTATGCTTGTCAAAAAGTATCATGATACTCACTGCGAAGACAAAGAAGTGCTGATAACAATTAATAAAGCGATTGATGCCAGCCCTGAATTACGCAGTAAGAAGCAGCTTATAGCAACATTTATTGCGGGTATCAACGATGTAGATGATGTAATGTCTGAATGGCATGACTTTGTGGTAGAACAGCGTGAGAACGACCTTAATACGATTATCACGGAAGAAAAGCTGAAACCGGAGGATACACGAAAGTTCATGGAAAATGCTTTCCGTGACGGAGAAATTAAGACAGCCGGAACCGATATTGACAAGCTCATGCCTCCTATTTCCCGATTTGGAGGTGGCGGCAGAGCTAAGAAGAAACAGGGAGTTATTGATAAGCTCAAGGCATTCTTTGAAAAATATTTCGGTGTTGGTGGTTCATCAACATTTACTAAACCAGTGACATACGATATTGATTCACAAAATGAGGTATTAATGGTTGCGGAGGATACTATCCCTTATGGGAAATAAAAAATCGGAGAAAATAAATGGGAAAAGAATTATTTGACAATATACCGAGTAAAGTGGCGGACTTATTGTCTGATGTTAAGAATGGACGAATAGGTCTGCCTGACCTCCAACGCCCATTTGTATGGAAAGATAATAAAGTTCGTGAACTGCTTTTATGGTATTATATTTGTGATGTAGAGAGCTATATAAAGATATATATAGTAAGTAGGTAGTTACTCACTCATATCTAGTATTGAGCAACTACAGATAAAGATTAGACAATACGGAGAAAATCATAAAATCATGGCACAGAACAATTCAACAAATCTCGGAGAGGGCAGCATCCCATCACTGCTTGCAAAGCTGGCTGTTCCGGCTGTAGTAGCACAGGTAGTCAATCTCCTCTACAATATAGTAGACAGAATATACATAGGGCATATCCCTGATATCGGGGCGAGTGCGCTTACGGGAGTCGGACTTTTTGCACCGATACTCATGCTGATAAATGCATTTGCCATGCTGGCAGGCTCGGGTGGAGCACCGAGGGCTGCGATATATATGGGAAAAAAGGATAATGAGACTGCTGAAAAAATAGTAGGAAACTGTTTCGCATTTCTTATGATATGTGCAGTGGCTCTTACTGTGGTATTTTATGTAGCCGCACCGCAGCTTCTGACACTTTTCGGTGCGAGCAGTGTGACGCTTGAGTATGCGGTTTCTTATGCCAGGATCTATATACTCGGAAGTGTGTTCGTACTCATTGTACTTGGCATGAACCTGTTTATCACAACACAGGGCTTTGCAAAGATCAGTATGCTCACCACCGTGATAGGTGCGGTGATAAATATCATACTTGATCCGATATTTATATTTGTATTTAACATGGGAGTAAGGGGAGCAGCATTTGCCACCGTGATAAGTCAGGCAGTCGGAGCTCTGTGGATACTGCGTTTCCTGACAGGAAACAAAACAATGCTTCGACTTAAAAAGGAAAATTTAAGGCTCGAGTGGAGCATTATAGGACCATGTCTGGGGCTTGGAATATCAAGCTTTGTCATGATGTCTACGGAGAGTCTTTTGTCGATCAGTTTTACATCCAGCCTGTCAAAATTTGGTGGGGATCTGGCGGTCGGTGCAATGACTATCATAACAAGCACAAGCCAGCTCGTACTTATGCCGCTTCAGGGCATATGTCAGGCTGGACAGCCGATCATCAGCTTCAACTACGGAGCAAAAAACAATGACAGGGTAAAGAAAGCATTTTTTACACAGTTTAAAGTATGTGTGATTTTTACCTGCGTAAGCTGGCTTGTGATGATGCTTGTTCCGCAGGTTTTTGCGAGAATGTTTACCACAGATAAAGAGCTGGTAAAATACACTGCGTGGTCGCTTCGGATATATATGGCAGGAATATTTGCTATGGGCTTTCAGATATGCTGCCAGCAGAGCTTTATGGCACTCGGACAGGCAAAGGTCAGCCTGTTTTTGGCATGTCTTAGAAAACTGATACTTCTTATTCCACTGATCTTTATTCTGCCGGTGTTCATGCAGGATAAGGTATTTGCGGTATTCGTGGCAGAGCCAGTCAGCGATATCGTGGCGGCTGCGGTCACAACGGCTGTGTTTATGGCGAAGTTTAATGGGATATTGGAGAAGAAGAGATAAGAGTTTGGAATAAAATTGTGGAGGTGAACACTTTGAGAGCTTTGGCATAGGTTATAAATAACGAAAAAAAGACAACAGGGTTTATGGTTGATGGCAGCTATGTAAAATATTATGATGCATTGCAGAATATTGACCTCATTGATAATCTTGCGGTTACGGAAGATGGCGTTATAAGATCTACTGATAAAACTTTAGATAAAATTGATGTAAGCAAAGTAAATAAGTCACGTTATGATGCGATGTGTAAAGAAAGTCCACTATTAAGAGACATCTGCGCAGAGTTTGAAGAGTGGAGAGATAAGTGGAGTGATTATGTATTGTATCTGACAGGGGCAAGGCAGACCGGAAAGACTACCGAGCTTTTGAAATTTGCATACAAACAATACGAGCAGATAATCTATGTAAATCTGGCTGTTGAAAATCAATTACATGATTTTGAGGAGCTTGTATTATCAAATTCATTACGTTTTGGAATGGTCAATTATTGCAGAAAAGAGAGACTGGAAGAATTTTGCAATTCAAAAGAGACTATACTTATCATAGATGAAATTCAGGAAAGCAGTATGGTCTATAACAGCATAAGGGCACTTCAGGGGGAACTTAACTGTCATGTGGCTGTTATCGGAAGTTATCTTGGAAAAACCTTGAATGCGAAGTATTTTAAACCGGCAGGAAATATGAGATAGAGATGCTTCCATTATCTTTTTCGGAATTTTGCAGGGCATTTGGGCAGGAAGAACTGTTAAATTCAATAGACATATACGGAAACTCTGAAAAAGAAAGCTATGTAAGACTAACTGAATTGTATAATATATATG
>CAVABC010000005.1:0-72059 GCA_963586665.1 Acutalibacteraceae bacterium | reverse complement strand
AGATAGTACAGTGTATACCGTGCAATGAGATATCCTACGCTTCAAATAACAGAAACAGCGATACCATTTCCGTAGAGTGCTGTATAGAGGATGAGACAGGCAAGTTCAATGACAAGACCTACCAGTCGCTTATAGAGCTTACCACCTGGCTTATGGGACGCTACGATCTAAGCGCGGACGATGTCATAAGACATTATGATGTGACAGGAAAGGCGTGTCCTAAGTATTTCGTGGATCACGAGGATGCATGGGAGCAGTTTCACAAGGATCTCGATACATACATCGAACAAAATGGTGTACCGAAAGACTCATCAGCGAATGATACATCAAGACAGTGATTGATGTAAGTGACAGCAGTATAGTATATCATTATAGTATATAAATTCACAGAAAAAATATATGGCAAATATATAAGGAAGAATTAACTTATGAGAGAGATTATCGAAAATCTGTTAAAAAAAGAGAATATTAGAAAAAACTTAAGTGACCTCAGAAAGCTCATAAAGGAAGAGTCTGCTCTTGAAGAGGCAAAAGCATTATTGGCAGATAAAAAAGAACTGCTTATATCATTCTTGAAGTCGGATGATGCAAAGACAAGAAAAAATGCGGCACTTCTTATAGGTGATCTTGGAATGTCGGAGCTTTCGGATGAACTGTTTAAAGCATACGAAAAGGAAGATACCAGATTCGTAAAAGGCTCATATCTTGCGGCACTTTTACAGCTTGATATTCCACAGCTTGTTCCTGCGATAGAAAATCACCAGAAGCTTCTTAAAGAGACAAAGATCACTGATGAAAACCGAAAGCACATAGAGGAAGAACTTAAGGAAATAAATAAAATTCTGATTAAATATAATGGCATAAAATATCACACCCCGATACTTGAAGGCGTAAAGGCAGAGGTGCTTCTGATGACAAACAGGCTTCACAGGGAGATAGTAAGACGTCAGATTACTTTTAAGGATACAAAGATACATCCACTCGGTGTACTGGTAAAGACAGACAACATAAAGCTTCTCAAGCAGATCAGGACATACAGGCAGATGTACTTTACACTGCACACGGACGGATTTCTTGTATCAGATCCAAGAGCCGCGGCTGAGCAACTCTGGAAATCGGATATGTATGATATACTTGTCCGCATGCACAGGGAAAAAGATCCTTTCTATTACAGAATAGAGAGCACAGCGGATGGTGAGTATCAGGGAAAAGTGGCAAGAGCACTTGACCAGTTAGCCGGTGGAAAGATGATAAATTCACCGAATGAATATGAAATCGTGATTAAATTAATACCTACAAAGGATGGAAAGTTCTTTCCATGTATGAGACTTGGCTCGATAAAAGATGAGCGTTTTGCATACAGAAAAAATGTGGTATCCACATCGATACATCCGTCCACGGCAGCACTTCTGGTGGAACTTGCAAAGCCTTATCTTAAAGAGGACGCACAGATAATGGACCCGTTCTGCGGAGTGGGTACCATGCTGATAGAAAGAAAGCTTGCTGTTCCTGCAAGAGAGATCTATGCCACAGATACGTTTGGTGATGCGATCATCATGGGCAGGGAAAATGCAAAGCTTGCTAAAACAGGAATTAATTTTATCCATAGAGATTTTTTTGATTTTAAGCATGATTATAAGTTTGACGAGATAATCACCGATATGCCGGTAAGAGGCAAGAAAACGCGCCAGGAGATAGAAGAATTCTACGAACGCTTTTTTGACAAGGCAAAGGAGATACTCGCACAGGATGGAATAATCGTCATGTATTCAAACGAGATAGGTTTTATAAAGAAGCAGCTTCGTCTGAGGGATGAATACAGGCTGCTGCAGGAGACCTGCATACTGGATAAAAAAGATTTTTATCTTTTTGTAATAGGATATGAAAAATAAAGTTTAAAATATAAAATAAGGGTAATTGATTTAGGAGAGGTATAAATGTCAGATCCGAGACTTTTTCAAAAAATACAGGATTACTTTTGTCAGGCGAATGGAGTGTATCTTTCGTGTCTGAGTAAAAAAGATGGTGTCATAACAAAATCATACGGAGATGCCGAGGCAAAGGATTCTGTCTACAGGCTCGCAGGAGAGGGCAGATATATGTCGCTCATCTCGAAGCTCGGAAATTGCGGAGTCGAGAATGTGATAGAGGAAGTTCTTGATGTGGACTATGTAAAGCTGTACGGAGTATCGGTTGCGGTAGACGGTGAGCAGGCACTTATGTGGGTGGCGGTTGCACTCATAGATGAAAAGCTGCCTGATGACATAAGAGCGACCATACCGGAGGGTATAAAAACTACCACGGAAGAACGGTTTTATATCTCACTGGAGTTTCTGGAGGTGCTCACTAAGCAGATACTTGTCACGATGAAAAACGAAAGTGTGGCAAACGATGCTTTGGAGAAAACAAGAAAGACAGACGAGGAACTAAAGACACAGTTTCATATGTTAGAGGCATTAAACGCAGTCATAAAGCTTCTCGAGGTAGATGACAGCTTTGGCAATATTGCAGAAAATGCGCTTGGCTATACGGTACAGACACTTGGACTTTCGGGCGCATTTATCATAAGACAGAATGTGGATGGCATACATCTTGACGTAATCGTATCATATGGAGAAAAGAAATTTGACACGATAAGCATAGGTGAAGCTCCGTTTTTTACAGGAAAGCCGTATATCATACCGGCAAATTCAGTAAGACCGGAGAAATTCAGGCTTTTCATGGATAAATATTCCATGAAAGCGGCTATATTCCAGCCGATAGAGTTAAACAACCGTGCTGAGATGTATATATGCTTCTTTGATGATAAAAATGACCATGTATGGGAGTCTTACGAGACAAAATTCTTAAATGACACAAAACGCGTTATCCAGAGTGTACTGACGAAAAAGATCACCACAAATTCACTTGCCGGTTCGTATGCGTCACTTGAGGCGATACTCGAAAGCTCCGGCTGCGGCATATATGTGGCTGATCCGGCAAAACGCGAGATACTTTATATGAACAACTGCTGTAAGGAACTTTTCAGCAATACCATAGAGCAGAATAAGATGGAGGATTACATATTTTCCAACGCGATAGACGGAAAGACATTTACGGAGATGTATTCTGAGGAGGAGGACAAGTGGTTTGATGTCCACCGCACAGGTATCAAATGGGTGGATGGCAGACAGGTAAGGCTTGCCACACTCTACGACATTACACAGAAGAAACGTTATCAGCAGAAAATGGAAAATCAGGCGAACAACGATTTTCTTACAGGTCTGTACAACAGGATGCGCTGTGAGCAGGATCTTGAGAAATTCATTGAGCAGACGATCGAGAGTGGTGGAAAAGGTGCGCTTATATACATCGATCTGGATGATTTTAAGCATATCAATGACGGACTTGGACATCAGTACGGAGATGTACTTTTAAAGGCAATCTCTCACAGTCTGACACATATTCCGGGCATAGAAAATTACTGCTACAGAATGGGCGGTGATGAATTTATCGTCATAGTAACAGGTGAAACGATAGAGGAATTAGAACGCATTATAAAGGATATGCAGGAGATATTCGTAAAACCGTGGTATTTAAAGGGTGAGGATTACTACTGTACGATAAGTGCAGGAGTAGCATTTTTTCCTACAGATGCAAAAACTGTCGAGGAAGTCATACGTTGCGCGGATATAGCCCTTTTCAATGCCAAAAAAGAAGGAAAGAACCGCATAGAATTTTACAACACAAGTGCTGACGGAAAGAGTTCTAAGAGGCTTGATCTTGAGAAAAATATGAGAAAAGCCGCAATGAACGAATATGAGGAATTTACGGTATATTTCCAGCCTATTATAGATGTTTCAGGCAAGGATGCGTGTACGGGTGCGGAGGCACTGGTCAGATGGAATTCGTCTACCATGGGATTTATTAATCCTGTTGATTTTATACCGCTCGCGGAATATCTTGGACTTATCAATCCGATAGGCGAGCATGTGCTGCGTGAGGCGGCAAAGCACTGTAAATACTGGAACGATATGGGATATCCGAATTACAAGGTAAACGTAAACCTGTCGGTAGTCCAGCTTTTACAGAATGATATCGTAAAAAAGATCAAGAATGTATTGGACGATATAAAGATAGAGCCAAAGAACCTCTGTCTGGAAGTGACGGAAAGCCTTGCCATAAATGATATGGTCAGGATGAAGCGCGTCTTAAACGAGATCAAATCGCTTGGAGTAAAGGTGGCGCTCGATGATTTTGGAACAGGATATTCATCGCTTAACCATATAAGAGAGATGCCGATCGACATAATAAAGATCGATAAATGCTTTATAGAGCATCTTGGGCAGGATGATTTCTCGGATGCATTTGTAAAAATGCTCAGCGAGCTTGCCAATACTATCGGTGTGAAGGTCTGCGTTGAGGGAGTGGAGACTGAGACTCAGTATAGTATAATAAAAAAGATGGGAATTGATTACATCCAGGGATATTATTTTGATAAACCGATGTGTATAGAGAATTTTGAGAATAAATACGTTTAAAATATTCGTAACTGTGAAGGTACTGAACAGTTACAAGTATGAATATATAAAACAGGTACTTGCATGCGGTGTGATAAAAATAGCGAAAAAAGGAGTTGCAAGATGACAATAAAAGAATGTTACGACATAATGGGAGACAGTTATGACAGCGTACTCAAAAGATTTGGTTCAGAGGCACTTGTGGAGAGATTTGCACTTAAATTTGAAAACGAGCAGAGCTACAACAATCTGAAAGTAAATCTCGAGCAGAAAAATCTTGATGAAGCGTTCAGGGCAGCACATACATTAAAGGGTGTATGTCTCAATCTTGGCTTTGACAGTGTGTATGAGCCAAGCTCACAGATCACAGAGATATTAAGAGCCGGATCATTCGACGGATGCGAGAAATATTTGCCTCAGTTGGAGGAGCAATACAACAAACTTATCGATGCTCTCGAAAAATTTAAAAAAAGTAAAAATTAGTGTTGACATACTCGCACTAATTTGATATCATATCTAAGTCGCGTGAGGGAAAAACCTTACGAAATAGATATACGCGGAAGTGTCGGAACTGGCAGACGAGCAAGACTAAGGATCTTGTGGCTATTGCAGTCGTGTGGGTTCAAGTCCCATCTTCCGCATTACATAAGAAAGAGGGAGCCGAGTCGTGAGACTCGGTTCCCTTTTTCTTATGTAAAACCGAAGCGAGCCTTGAACCCAGGGTTCAAGGTCTCTGCTTCGCTCCGGTCGGCGCAAGACCACGAACCCAAGGTCCAAGGTCTTCGCTCCCTCTTGTGCACTTTACTCTATATTGTATCGTCTGTGATATGAGAAAAAAGTACCTAAATATTAAAAAAGTGTATTCAAATGCCAATGAATGTAGTAAAATAGTCACAAATCATAAATCACGGAGGAGAGGATAATATGAAGAAAAAAGCAAAAAGAAAAGTTGGCATTTTGTCAAAAATTATGCTACCGGTATTGATACTGGGTATTGCGGGGCTTGTTGGATCGGTAAGTACTCTTATGTCGTTGCGGACAAATGAGAGTTCAAGTGATGTGATTGCGGGAAACGGAATTGATGCAATCATAGCTCTTGACGAGATTAGTATAAAGTTTGAACAAACACAAAAGCTCACAATGGTATATTGCGTATCGAGTGATAATGCAGATTTGAAACAGTACGTGATGGAACAGCTGCAGGAATTTTCTGAGAAGGTAACCAAGTATGAGAATCAGCTCAAAGACATGGATGGATATCTGTCAGAAGACGATATGAATACTCTTAATGATACGATAGAAATGCTTGATACTGCACAGCAGGAGACATTGGCATTACTTGCACAGGCGGACACAGATCCGGAGGGCGCTGTTGCAGCCGCAATTGAAAAACATACGGAATGGTCTTCTACGCTTTCGACAAATATAGACAAGCTTGTTGAAAATAATGATAACAGGATTGACGAACTTACAAGTGATAGAAAAGTGGCATATAAAAGATCTTTTGCTATTGCTATTATAATGATTGCAATAATTGCTGTAGCATTTATTCTGACTATTGTTGTCGCATATAAATCGATTGTTATGCCACTCAAAAAACAAAAAGAACAGTTATTTGAGGTTATCGACGATATTAACAATGGAAAGGGCGACCTTACTAAGAGACTTACTGTATCAAGTAAGGATGAAATTGGAGAATCTTCAGCTGGAATAAATAGATTTATAGAGACTTTACAGGGTATAATGTCAAAGATTATCAGTAACTCACATACGCTTGACGGAGTTGTTGGGAATGTTGCTTCAAGCGTTGCTTCTTCAAATGACAGTGCAAATGACATATCTGCTATAATGGAAGAGTTATCTGCCACTATGGAAGAAGTATCTGCGACTACAAATAATGTCAGTGATAGCACTGGTTCGGCTGAGGAAATGGTAAAGGATATGGCAGAACAGACGGACATGTTATCGGGATATGCACAGCAGATGAAGATCCGTGCGGTTGAACTTGAAAAAGGCGCAAAAGAGAATATGGATAATACAAGTGCTGTGATAAAACAGATTACCGAAGAGATGCAGGAAGCGCTTGATAACAGTAAGAGTGTTGAAAAAGTGTCACAGCTTACAGATGAGATACTTAGCATTTCTAGCCAGACTAACTTACTTGCGCTTAATGCTTCGATTGAGGCTGCCAGAGCCGGTGAAGCGGGAAAAGGCTTTGCGGTGGTTGCTGATGAAATTAGACAGCTTGCGGATTCGAGTCGTGAGACTGCTAACAATATCCAGAGTATAAATGAAATGGTTATTCTTGCAGTTCAGGGACTTGTGAAATCATCAGAGAAAATCATTTCATATATAAATGACACTATTCTTCCAGATTATGGATCATTTGTTAAGAGTGGTCAGCAGTATAGTGATGACGCAGTACATATTGATGAGTCGATGACGGCTTATGCTGAGAATGCAAGGAATATTCTAGAACGTATGACGGAAATAGCAGAAGCAATCGAAGGTATTAGTCAGGCGGTTGAGGAAAGTGCCAATGGAGTAACAGATGCAGCTATGAATGTGGATTCACTTGTACAGTCTATTTCAGATGTTAATGGTCAGATGCAGGAAAATAGCAGCGTTGCTAAGAATCTTAAAGAAGAATCAGAGAATTTTGTGAATGTATAATAGTGACAAAATGTCTTTTGGGTCTCATATCATGATTAAAGGGTCGCTAAGGTATACATCGAATTGCATGTAATTCGATGATACCTTTTGCCCCTTTAGTTATAGGATTAAATGGAGGCTGATTATATGAAACAGGTATATCCGGTAATATTTACACCATTAAATGATGAAAAAGATACAGTATTGATAGAGGTACCGGATTTAGATATTTTAACAGAAGGATATGGAATGGCAGATGCGGTTGAAATGGCAAGAGATGCGATTGGACTAAAGGGAATTTCATATCAGGATAAAGGAATAGATTTACCATCTGAAATAGGAAACTGGTGGGACGATATAACACAAGGGAAAACTGTATTACCATATACTACGGAGCAACTTGCATAGCATTGTCTACAATGTAAAAAAATTAAAAAATTTAAAAAAGTACTTGCATTATATAATATTTTTTGGTATTATAATCAAGTCGCGTGAGGGAAACACCTTACGAACTAAATAAAACGCGGAAGTGTCGGAACTGGCAGACGAGCAAGACTAAGGATCTTGTGGCTATTGCAGTCGTGTGGGTTCAAGTCCCATCTTCCGCATTATAAAATCAAAAGAGTTAAGCCTATGGCTTAGCTCTTTTTAGTTTTAGAAGTGGAAGCGAGACTTGAACCCAAGGTTCAAAGTCTTCGCTCCGCTTCGGTCAGTTCGTAGCATGACGTCCACTGGACGTCAACTCACCCCATCTTTCACTACAAACCTCATTGCACTGTTACTTTTGGTGCATGTGATCTATATCGGAATCCGATATTATGTGAAAGACTGGCGAGAAGAACGAGGATATTACTAAAACAAAAAGTAAAACAGGAAGATTTTGTGAAGTATCTTCCTGTTTTTCTAATAGCAGTCTATTGATTATTTTATATTAGATTTTTAACAATAATGTAACCGTTGAAATGACATCTATTTTTTGATATGATTACTGTCAAAGAGAGGTGTTGACAATGCAGATTTCCAGCAGATTTACAATGGCAATTCATATGTTTGCTTGTATAGATACATTTTCAGATCAAAAGATGACAAGTGATTTTATGGCAGCAAGCATTGGAACTAATCCGGTGATTGTCCGTAAAATATTGCAACAGTTAAAGGCTGCCGGTCTTATTGAAGTTGCAAGAGGGACAGGCGGTGTAACAATTACCAGACCATTGGAGCAGATTACATTTCTTGATGTGTATAAAGCAGTGGAATGTGCACCAGATGAACAATTGTTTCATTTTCATGAGAACCCAAATCAGAAATGTCCGGTAGGAAAAAATATTCATCATGTTCTTGATAAGAGATTGTTAGAGGTGCAGCGGGCAATGGAGGAAAAACTTTCAGAAATGACACTTGCTGATGTGAAAAAAGATATTGCAGTGTATACAGAGAAAGGCTAACATACAGAAGGCTTCGGATGCGTGATTATATCATCACAATTTCCGAAGCCTTTTTCGTTTGTCATAATCAATGTGAAACCTTTAAAGAATGTTGTAACAAAAAAAGTTACAAAAAGTTTGATGTAACTATTGACATTACATTAAACAAATGCTATAGTACAATCACATGATGTAACAAACGAAGTTACAACGAAACAAGGAGGTAATTTAAAATGCAGAAAGTAGTAGAATTTTTACAGAAAAACCCGGTTCAGTATTTAGCAACAGTCGGAAGAGATGGAAAGGCAAAATGCCGTCCATTCATGTTCTGTTTCGAGCAGGATGGAAAGCTTTGGTTCTGTACAAATAACACAAAGGACGTTTACAAGGATATGTTAGCAAATCCTGAGGTAGAAGTTTCTGTTTCTTCGCCTGAATACGCATGGATTCGTCTTCATGGCAAAGCAGTATTTGAGAACAACATGAGCGCAAAGGAAGGATGCATGAATAATCCTATCGTTAAGGGACAGTATCAGACAGCAGATAATCCTATTTTTGAGGTATTCTATCTTGAAAATCCTCATGGTGTAATCGCAGATTTCTCTGGAAATCCACCTTATGAATTTTAAAGATAATCAATAGAAAAAATTATAGTCTTCGGGGCAAGGTGTAATTCCTGACCGGCAGTATAGTCTGCGAGCAAAAAGCTGATATGGTGCAATTCCATAACCGACGATAAAGTCCGGATGAGAGAAGATATGATAAAGCAAGTCCCGCAGGAAATCCAGTCCTGCGGGCTGTTTTAAATTCAGACATATCTTGTAAAAGGAGATTTATGAGTAACAATACAGCATTTATTAAAAAAAGAGAAAATCTGGTTTCTACAAGGACTATAACAATGACAGCTTTACTGGCAGCTATATCATATGTGCTGGCATTTTTAGAGTTTCCGGTTCCTTTGAGTCCATCATTTGCACGAATGGATCTGTCAGATTTACCTGCACTGATTGGAGCATTTGCGTTTGGATCGGTTACGGGGGGTGATGATAGAACTGATAAAGAATATATTACAGCTTCTGTCAACATCAACGGGAGGAATTGGTGAACTTGCTAATTTCCTGATGGGTGCATCCTATGTACTGACTGCTGGTTTTATATATAAATATAAAAAGACAAAGAAGATGGCAATATGGGCATGTGTTATTTCAAGTGTGGTTATGGGAATAGCAGCAGCGATTGTAAATTATTTTATTCTTCTGCCACTGTTTGAAACATTTATGCCGATGGATCAGCTGATTGCATCATTTGGCGAGTTTCTGCCATTTATTAAGACGAAGTTGGATGTTGTGTTATTCAATGCATTGCCGTTTAATATCTTAAAATCACTACATGACAGATATGTATGCTGCCGGTTTTTATCCATTCCCATCGGAAGAGGCAAAGTGGGGTTACTGGTCAAAAGCAGCTTTGCTTAATCAGTTTGATTTGCCTGCATTACCACTTTATAAAGAACTTTATGATATTGTAAAAAGTAAAGAACATTTTGTACTTACGACTAATGTGGACCATCAATTTTATAAAGCAGGATTTGATGCGGACAGAATATTTGCGACACAGGGTGATTATGGAAAAATACAGTGTCAGAAAGCCTGTCATCCAAAGACCTATGATGCACAAGAACTGTTCAGAAAGATGGATGAAGCAAGGAAAGATTGCCTGGTTCCATCAGAACTTGTACCAAAATGTCCTGTATGTGGAGGTAAAATGGAGATGAATCTCCGTTGCGATACTTATTTTGTGGAAGACGAAGAATGGCATGAGGCAGCTGACAGGTATGCGAATTTTCTGGAACGAAATAGGAATAAAAAGGTTGTTCTTCTGGAACTTGGAGTTGGATTTAACACCCCGATTATTATACGATTCCCTTTTGAAAAAATAGTGCGGGAGAATACATCTTACAGCTTAATTCGTCTGAATATGGAGGAGGCAGTGGTTCCGGAAAGTTTTGGAAAGCGTGCAATCGGTATCGGGGGAGACATGGCAAGAGCAATTACAGATATAGGGAGGCGGGTATTATGACACAGGACGAGCGAAGAGAATATCTGATTCAGTATCTTTTAAAAGAAAAAATAAGGTTTGGCAGACAGAGTATTCCTACGGATAAGCAGGGACAGGAGAATCTGCTCCGCTCACTTATGAATATCAGACAGCCAAGACAGGTCAGCGGAGATTTCTTAAAAATACAGGACGAATATCTTACAGAAAGAAATATAGAGCGTGGAATCACAGAGGTTGAAACGCTTGCACCTGTAAAATCCGATTCGAGATTATATATCTGGCAGGGCGATATTACCACTTTGAAATGTGACGCAATCGTAAATGCGTGCAATTCACAGATGCTTGGTTGTTTTTCACCGATGCATGCCTGCATTGATAATTTTATACATACTTATGCAGGAGTGGAGCTGCGTCTGAAAATGCATGAGATTATGACAAAGCAGGGACATGAAGAGAAAACTGGAAAAGCAAAGATTACATCAGGATATAACCTTCCAGCAAAATATATCCTTCATACGGTAGGCCCGATTATCCAATGGGCAGTTACAAAAAAAGATGAAAATTTGCTTGCAAGCTGTTACAGAGAGTGTCTAAGACTTGCTGCTGATACAGGCGCAGAATCAATTGCATTCTGTTGTTTGTCTACAGGAGTATTTTGTTTTCCACATCAACGGGCTGCCGAGATTGCAACGAACACTGTAAAGCAGTATCTTGCCAAAGACAGCAGAATTAAAAAAGTAATCTTTAATGTGTTTAAGGACGAAGATTTAAAAATATACAATGGTTTGTTATAAGTGTTTGTTGAAACATTCAGTATACTCTAATAGGAAAAAGGGACAGAATAAAATTATGAATTAAGACATTGCTTCTGCCTCTTTGCTAATTATAAAGTTCTAATGAATCTTCCGCGTCCACCCACATCTGCAAATTTCCTTCAAGATATAACCTTGCATATTCAAGCGGTTCATCAATGGCAAGTGCGTTTAATGCACAGTCCGATCCGGGGCTTATCGGCAACGACCAGATAGAAGCCGCTATTCTTGATTTACAGAAAAACCCCACAGAGGAGGAGCTTAAGGGCGCAGACAGCCTGAAATCTACATTTTTATCGGAAATAGATAAGATTTTTGAGGCGGCTCTTTCCTCTTATGAACATCGAAAATCATACCAACCTCGCGCCGGATGACAGAGTGTACGGTTGCGAGAAACGTGACAAAACCAATTTTATCGTTACATCGGGCATTTCGGACGGGGCGATAAAGTTCAAGACAGGCTGCAAATCAGAGTACCTGATCGTGGATATAAACGGTAAATAGAGTCTTGAAAAAAATATCAAAAAAATAAAAAATTCACTTGCAATATGAACAGGTTTTTGATACAATATAATCTGTTCGCAGGAGTGGCGGAATTGGCAGACGCGCAGGCTTCAGGTGCCTGTGGTAGCAATATCGTGTGGGTTCAAGTCCCATCTCCTGCATCCTAGGGAAGCCTGTCGAGGGCTTCCCGTTTTTGCTATATAAGAGATTATTTGCAGTTTAATGGAGCGTTCATGTTATGAAAAGATTGAACACATCTTTTACTAATATCATTTACACGCTGATACTGTCTTTTACGGTCATGGAGTACATCAATCTGCTCGTGGGACGTGTCGGTGGTGTACCGGTAATGGTCGGATTTTTCGTGGCATACATGATTATGAGATACCGGATCATACCGCGCGTGCAGCAGGACGGTGCAGTGCAGGGCAGTAGTACGGATATATCCGGTGCTGACAGAAGCCGTATTTACGGCAGTTACCGTATTCTTGCAGTGGTGCGCATGGCGCAGTACATCGGTACATATGCGGCAATGTGGCTTGCAGGGACAGTCATACTTTTTATGTCAAAGTTCTCGGGCTGGGGCAATGTCAAAAAGCTAAGCTTTGCAGAGTATTTTAAGAGCCTTTACGGATCTACGCTTTCGGATCTGTGGGAGTATATCTTTGCGATCGTCCTCATGCTTACGGTTATTATGTCTCTTTTTCCGCTTAATATCATAAGAAGCAGGAAAACTTATGCGAGCTA
Source organism: Acutalibacteraceae bacterium (assembly GCA_963586665.1). Taxonomy (GTDB): domain Bacteria; phylum Bacillota; class Clostridia; order Lachnospirales; family Lachnospiraceae; genus Roseburia. Next base: position 59,363 of record CAVABC010000005.1, on the reverse strand, counting down.
TCTCTTGGGGGATGGCGTGATCTGGACGATAATACTTATGATACTTTGGTTTGTGAACAAAATGCTCATAGATCATAAGGTAATGTGGCAGGCAGGATGTCTTATGGCAGCAGCGGTGATCCTGCTTATACTTGAGACGGTTTTGGTATACAGGCTTGTCACGCGCAAATACCATCATGAGCAGACTGGAGGGAAGCTGACGTTAAGCGATATGAGACGTCACATGAAAAATATAAGGATAGCAATAGTATCTGTTGTCATGGTATCAGTAATGTTTATCTGTGCAGTCACATATTTTATGTCACCGTCTGACGGACAGGCAGAGTATGAAAAGGTGGCGGAATGTCTGACGCAGGACAGTGTGATGGGACCTATGGTGTATGATGGTCAGGTTTACATACCTATATCGCTTGGCATGGACTATGATGAGACCGGAAAAGCTTTAGGCTACATTGTATACAAGGATCAGGATTACAGCAGCCGTTATTATGAGATCGCGGCATCCAATCTCTTGTATATGAATAAAAACGGAGACGATACATACCTACAGATGGCGGAGGATGATTCTAATTCCTACAAGAAGCTTTCAGTACTTGAAAAGACGAACTCATGGAAGGATGACAATGTCTTTCTCATGTGGGATGAGGAGTGGGAGTCGGAGTCAAAATACAGTAAGGACGTTACCGGATTTACAGAGTGTGACAAGGACTTCATACAGAGTCTAGAAAGTACTTTTGGCGAGGTGGAAATAGAGTCGAAGGATTTTGGCGATTACGATGCCTATTTTACGATAGCCGGTTACAAGAGCATGAAAGAGGCAGTCGAGAGTGATGAGCATATCGGAACATGGGTAGGCTGTATCCTCGTAAAAGATGACAGATTTTACTACGGCAATTACGATAACGAGATAACAGGAGGACTGTTGCAGAAGCTTAGGCATGTGCTCGGTGGAAGCTAAAACTTCCAACTCCAACCGGCTCAATATAAAATTTACAAATGGAAAGTTTCAATTTTTCAATATAAAAAAAGGAATTTCGAAAAAAGCGTCGAATTATAAAAGTGTAGGCAATGGTTACTGTTTACACGGAGGCAGATATATGACAATTCGCGAACAATTAGAGCAGCGTGAACAGGAAATATTAAGCCCATATGCGTGTCTGAGCATTAACTCAAGAGGCAGGGACAGGCAGGAGCCGCAGTGCGACATCCGTCCGGTATTTCAGAGGGACAGGGACAGGATACTGCACAGCAAAGCTTTCAGGCGGCTTAAAAACAAGACACAGGTGTTTCTGACACCAAAGGGAGATCACTACCGCACGAGGATGTCGCATACTCTTGAGGTATCGCAGAATGCCCGCACCATAGCAAAGGCACTACGGCTCAATGAGGATCTGGTCGAGGCTATAGCACTCGGACACGATCTGGGACATACACCGTTTGGTCATGCGGGAGAGCGCATACTTAATGAGATATATGAGGGCGGTTTCAAGCACAACGAACAAAGTGTGCGCATAGTTGAAAAGCTCGAAAAGGACGGAGCGGGGCTTAATCTGACCTGGGAGGTCAGGGATGGCATGTTAAATCATCAGACCAGCCTCATGTCGCATACCTTAGAGGGCAAGATAGTCAGGCTGTCCGACAAGATAGCTTACATAAATTCAGATTTTGATGATGCCATCAGGGCGCAGCTTCTGTGCGAGGATGACATACCGCTCGAGATCAGAAACACTCTCGGGCACAGTACAAAAAGCAGGTTAAACCACATGGTGCACAATATAATTACCAACAGCATGGGCAAGGATGACATATGTATGTCTGACGAGTCTGCTGAGGCTATGAGGGATCTGCGCAAATTCATGTTTGCCAATCTCTACAACAATCCTGTCGCAAAGAGCGAGGAGGTAAAAGCCAAGGCAATGTTGCAGCAGCTGTATTATTACTATATGGATCATATAGAGGAGCTGCCGCAGAAGCTTCTGGTCATGCTTGATCAGGGCGAGGATAAAGGGCGCATCGTGTGTGATTATATATCAGGCATGACAGATCAGTATGCCATTACAAAGTTCCATGAATACTTCGTGCCGGTGGCATGGGAGATTGATGGATATTAAAACATAATTTAATAAGTCAGGGGATGATAGAATGCCGTACTATTCTGAGGATCTTATTGAAGAAGTCCGCTCCCGCAATGACATAGTGGATGTCATCGGCAGCTATGTACATCTTCAGAAGAAGGGAAGTACTTATTTTGGATTATGCCCATTCCATAACGAAAAGACAGGATCATTTTCCGTCTCACCGAATAAACAGATGTATTACTGTTTCGGCTGTGGTGCCGGAGGCAATGTTTTTACATTCATGATGCAGTATGAGAATTTTACGTTTGGTGAGGCAATGCAGTCGCTTGCCGACCGTGTGGGTGTCGAACTGCCACAGCAGGAGATGACCACGGCTCAAAAGCGAGAAGCTGACAAGCGTACAAAGCTGCTTGAGATAAACAAAGAAGCCGCCAAATATTTTTACAGGCTGCTTCGAAGTCCAAGAGGCAAAAGAGCACATGATTATTTCAAGAACAGAGCACTTTCTGATGAAACTATGCAGAAGTTTGGTCTTGGATATTCCGACCAGTACAGTGATGATCTGTACAGATATCTGCGCAGCAAGGGCTATGATGATGCGATACTAAAGGAATCAGGTCTTGTGACCATAGATGAGGTCAGGGGAGGCCACGACAAATTCTGGAATCGTGCAATGTTTCCGATTATGGATGTGCATAACAGGGTGATCGGCTTTGGAGGCCGTGTCATGGGCGATGGAGAGCCAAAATACTTAAACTCTCCGGAGACAAAGATTTTTGACAAGAGCCGTAATCTTTACGGTCTTAATATAGCAAGGAGCACAAGGAAAAATCAGCTCCTTTTGTGTGAGGGATATATGGATGTCATTGCACTGCATCAGGCGGGCTTTGACAATGCCGTGGCTTCGCTTGGAACTGCGCTTACCAGCGGACATGCCTCACTTTTGAAGCGTTACACCAAGGAGGTGTATCTGACCTACGACAGCGATGGAGCCGGAGTAAAGGCGGCACTTCGTGCGATACCTATTTTAAAAGAGGTGGGTATCATGACAAAGGTCATAAATATGCGGCCTTACAAAGATCCTGATGAGTTCATCAAGGCTCTCGGAGCGGATGCTTATCAGGAACGAATCGACAATGCGCAGAACAGTTTTATGTTCGAGATCCGTGTGATGCAGGATCGATATGATATGAACGATCCCGAGTCAAAGACTGCATTTTACAATGAGATAGCAAACAAGCTGCTTGGCTTTACCGAGGAGCTTGAGCGCAATAATTATATACAGGCGGTGGCGGATGAATACCATATCACATTTGATGATCTGCGAAAGCTCGTCAACACTCTCGCGCTAAAGGGAGGCATCGTAAAGCCGCAAGCTCCGCTAAAGAGTGGTATCAACGAGAACAAGAAAAAAGAAGATGGAATGAAGCAGTCGCAGAAGCTTCTTCTCACATGGCTCGTGGAAAATAACACTCTTTTTGAACGGATAAAGGGATACATCACGGCAGAGGATTTTACCGAGGAACTCTACCACAGGGTAGCAGTCGAGGTGTTCTCACAGTATGAGACAACACATGCCGTAAACCCGGCCAAAATAGTAAGCATGTTTACCGATGAGGAAGAACAGCGCGATGTAGCGGGCATTTTTAATGCGACGATCCATAAAGTCGAGGGCAGGAATGACAGGGAAACAGCCTTAAAGGAGACTATTCTCCGTATCAAGGAAAACAGCATTAATTACCGCTCACAGCACCTTGCACCGACTGATCTTGACGGTCTTATGAAGATAGTTGAGGACAAACGTGCACTTGAGAAATTACAAAATTTGAATATTTCTATCGATTAGGGAAAAATACTAGAACAAAGAGGAAATTAAAATGGCAAAGAAAAAGGAACAAAAAGACATGGCGCAGACTGATGAGATGAAGGTAAAGTTTCAGGAAAAACTGATTCTTATCCTTGAACTCGGCAAAAAGAAAAAGAACATCCTTGAATATCAGGAGATCGCAGATTTCTTCAAGGATCTCAATCTTGATGCGGAAAAATTTGAAATGGTCATCGACTATCTTGAGCAGAACGGTATCGATGTGTTAAAGATCAGCGATGATGACGATGATGATGACGATATCATTCTCGATGAAGAGGACGAGGTAGAGGTTGACAAGATCGATCTGTCTGTACCTGAGGGTGTAAGCGTTGAAGATCCTGTACGTATGTACTTAAAAGAAATTGGTAAAGTACCGCTTCTTAGCGCAGACGAGGAGATCGAGCTGGCACAGAATATGGAAGACGGTGCTGTTGCAACAGAAAAGATTGCTATCTTAAAGGGACGTCTTGAGGATGCATCCGAGGAAGAGGCAGCAGAGATCAAAGAAGAGATCAAAAACCTCCAGAAAGATGTTGACAAGGGTGCTGATGCCAAGAAACGTCTTGCAGAGGCAAATTTACGTCTCGTTGTAAGTATCGCAAAAAGATATGTAGGAAGAGGAATGCTTTTCCTTGACCTTATTCAGGAAGGAAACTTAGGTCTTATCAAGGCTGTTGAGAAATTCGATTACAAAAAGGGTTACAAATTCTCGACATACGCTACCTGGTGGATCCGTCAGGCTATCACAAGAGCCATCGCAGATCAGGCGAGAACGATCCGTATTCCGGTGCATATGGTTGAGACTATCAACAAGCTAATCCGTGTATCCCGTCAGCTCTTACAGGAGCTTGGCAGAGAGCCTTCTCCAGAGGAGATCGCAAAGGAGATGAACATGCCTGTAGAGCGTGTGCGTGAGATCTTAAAGATCTCTCAGGAGCCTGTATCACTTGAGACTCCGATCGGTGAGGAGGAAGATTCACATCTTGGTGATTTCATCAAGGATGATAACGTCCCTGTACCGGCAGATGCAGCAGCATTTACACTCCTTAAGGAGCAGCTCGAGGAGGTGCTCGGTACACTTACAGAAAGAGAGCAGAAAGTGCTCACACTCCGTTTCGGTCTCGAGGATGGAAGAGCAAGAACACTCGAGGAAGTTGGTAAGGAATTTAACGTAACACGTGAGCGTATCCGTCAGATAGAGGCAAAAGCACTCCGTAAGCTTCGTCATCCAAGCAGAAGCAGAAAGTTAAAGGATTACTTAGAGTAATATGATAAAACTATCCAGACGAATGAGAGCGGTGGCATCCATGGTCACAGCCGGAAATGTCCTTTGTGATGTCGGCACAGACCATGGCTACGTGCCTATAGCTCTCGTTCAGGATAATGTGATACCGAAAGCTATTGCTGTAGATATAAATAAAGGTCCCCTTGAGCGGGCAAATGAGCACATACAGGCTTGCGGTCTTAATGACAGGATCACAACAAGACTTTCCGATGGACTTGAAGCTATAAATGAGGGCGAGGTTGACTCGATCATCATCGCAGGAATGGGAGGAGAGCTTGTTATACACATACTGACTGAGGGAGAGGCAGTCTGCCGGGCTGCAAAAGAGCTTATTTTACAGCCACAGTCAGATGTCAACAAGGTTCGCGAATATATCAGGAACGCAGGCTATAAAATAGTTGATGAAGATATGATCTTAGAGGATGGAAAGTACTATCCGATGTTTCGCTGCATACCATGCAATGACAATTCCGCATGGGACAATATGGACGAGACAACGGTCACGGTATGCGATCTGTATGGTCCGGTTCTTATCAAAAATGGAAATCCGGTTCTCAGAAAATTTCTCGTAAGAGAACATCACAAGCTGGCTGCCATAATGTGTCAGCTCAAAGATCAGGAAATGTCGGATTCCATCATGGAAAGAATCGAGCAGATAAACGAGATGATGGCATACAACGAGGCAGCATATTCATCTATGGGGGCGATCAGAAATGCAGGAATTTAATGTAAATGTAATTGTTGGAGATCAGGCTGAGGGTGCAGATACATATTGCAGTGATGCAAAAAATGCTGGTGGATGTGATTTGGACATTAAGGAAGAATACGCAGATGGAAAATCAGCAGGCATCAAAGCAGGATGTGTAAGCATAAAGGTTGATGAAAAACAGACAATTACAGATATAGCAGCAAAATTTCAGGATTATTATAAGGATGACATAATCCTTGGAATGGTAAACGGCAAGCTTCGGGAACTTAATAAAACAATAAAAAGTGACTGTGATCTGTCATTTGTGACAGTGGCTGACAGAGACGGCAGACGTACATACAGAAGGAGCGTTGTGCTTCTTCTCCAGAGAGCTGTCCTTGATGTATACGGTCCGGACGCGGATCTTCATGTGATGCATTCACTTGGCGAGGGATATTATTGCGAAATAGTAAAGTCGGGTGATACGGACAGGGCTGACGTAGAGGCGGCTTGTGATACAACAAGTACAGGTATATCAGGAAACACGGCAAGTGATATTAGTGATAATGAGACTACATCATGCTGCGAATTAGATACATCTGACATAAGCAGATTGTTGAATAGTATGAGCTCATTTGTGGATAAAGATATCCCGATTACAAAACGCAGTGAAAAAACTCACACAGCAGAGGCTCTTTTTGAGAGCAAGAGAATGCATGATAAGGCAAGACTGCTTCACTACAGACGTAGTTCGCGTGTAAATCTCTATGAGCTTGATGGCGTGGTAGACTATTTCTACGGTTTCATGGCACCATCCACAGGCATGCTTAAATATTTTGATATAGTTCCATATGAAAGAGGTTTCGTACTTCTTTTCCCGGGAAAGAACACAAAGAGTGTCGAACCGTTAGATACATCTAACAAGCTTTTCCACACACTTGACAACTCAAGAGAGTGGAGCAAAATGCTTGGAATAGGCACTATCGGTGCATTAAATGATGCGATATCATCAGGCAAAGGGCAGGAGATAATGCTGCTTCAGGAAGCATTGATGGAGGAGCGTATCGGTAATCTGGCAGCGCGCATTGCGTCTGACAGCCAGAAGAAATTTGTTATGATAGCAGGACCATCTTCATCAGGTAAGACTTCATTTGCAAACAGGCTGTCAATCCAGCTTACGGCAAAAGGACGCAAACCTCATCCGCTCAGTCTGGATGATTACTACGTAGACAGGGAATTCTGTCCGAAAAATCCGGATGGAAGCTTTGATTTCGAGTGTCTTGAGTCCATAGATGTAAAGCTTTTTAATGAGGATATGAACCGTCTCTTAAATGGCGAGACAGTAGATATGCCTTCTTTCAACTTCAAGACAGGAAAGCGGGAATACCGAGGCAGAAAGCTGAAGCTGGGGGCTGACTCTATTCTTGTAATAGAGGGCATTCACGGACTAAACGACAGACTTTCACATCTGATACCGGCTGAGCATAAGTTCAGGATCTATATATCCGCATTGACACAGCTCAACATTGATGAGCACAATCCATTGCCGACCACAGATGCCAGACTTATCCGTCGTATCGTAAGGGACGCGCGCACCAGAGGGACCAACGCTCGTGAGACTATCGCCATGTGGCCGTCAGTCAGAAAAGGTGAGCAGGAGAATATTTTCCCATTCCAGGACAGCGCGGATGTCATGTTCAATTCAGCACTCGTATACGAGCTTTCCGTATTAAAGGTCTATGCGGAGCCATTGCTTTTCGGCATAGAAAGGGACTGCCCGGAGTATCTCGAGGCAAAGAGACTTCTCAAGTTCCTCGATTATTTCCTGCCGATGCCGTCCGAGGGCATATCCAACAATTCACTTCTCAGGGAATTTGTGGGCGGTAGCTGCTTTAATGTGTAAAACTTATGTAAAAAATTGTTATATAGGGTTTGTATACAAAGTTGATGTGTATAGAAGGCGGGAACTGCTTTTGGGCAGTTCCTGCCGGAAATTACTTCTTAAATTGGAAGTTTCTTCCAATAAGTTCCGTTAAAAAAGAGTATAAGATGGCTAGGGCATACTAGAGAGCAAAAATAGCCTAAAAGTATGCCGAAAAAGCCAGTGCCGGGCATACTGGAGAACAAAAATAGCTGAAAAGTATGCCGAAAAAGCCAAAATCGAGCATACTGGAGAATAAAAATAGCTGAAAAGTATGCCGAAAAAGCCAAAATCGAGCATACTGGAGAATAAAAATAGCTGAAAAGTATGCCGAAAAAGCCAAAATCGAGCATACTGGAGAATAAAAATAGCTGAAAAGTATGCCGAAAAAGCCAAAATCGAGCATACTGGAGAATAAAAATAGCTGAAAAGTATGCCGGAAGAACCGAAATCGGGCATACTGGAGAACAAAAATAGCTGAAAAGTATGCCGAAAGAGCTAAAATCAGGCATACTACACAACAAAATAGTGGAAAAAGTATGCCTGACAAATAAAAATTGGTATACATATAAATAAAATTTTAAAAAATAAGAAGGAGAAGGAAAGTATGGACAAAAGAACAGTGGAAATGGAGCTGCTAGAGCACAAAAGATTATTGGAGGGATTACAACTGCAGGTAGAGGGTGGTTTGAGGGATGCACCGGAAGGGTTTTTACGTGTTGTAACCAATAATTCGGGAAGAACACAGTATTATGTGAAAAATAAGAGTGATGGAGGGGCGCATCCGCAGGGGCATTATCTGAAAAAGGAAAATATCACACTTGCAAATAGGATTGCTCAAAGAGATTATGACGAGTCAATGCTTGCTGAGATTAAAAAGGAAATTAAAGTAATAGATAGCTATCTGAATAAGGCAAAGCGGAAGGAAATCTACTGGGAGCACATGGGGATGATGAGTAACAGCGAATACTGTAAAAGCGCGATAAAAAAGATAAATACATATACAAGAAATGGTTATAAATATGGGGAAGATATTATATTCACATATGAGTCAGCGGAGGCTCCGCTGGACACATATGTGATAGATTTGATGATAGATACTTATTTGATCTGATTAATTATATGTTAGAAAATCAATAGTTGCTTCAATCTGCTCATCAGCAGGAATGTCAGGTGTCCCATCGCCTTTTTGCATTCCGTAGCTTCCAAAATAAGAGTGGCATCCACCATCTATTACGAATTCGTTGGTATCGGAAGGCAGATTGCTTTTATATTTCTGATATTTATTCATATTAAGAACTTTATCATTTGAGCCATATATGCAATATACATCAAGTCCCGAGTCGGTAAGATCGACAGTGGAATAGGCTGCAAATAAATATAGACCAGCAAAATCATTGCTGTGTTTTGAAGCATATGAAGCTGCCATAGCACCACCAAGAGAATGTCCTCCGATATACCATTTGCTGATAGAAGGATATTTGGCTTGGTATTTATCGATCAGACCGTCGGCTGCATTGGAATTTAAAACTGCAAGATTGGCTGGCATATGGACAAGAATGCAGACGTAATCATTTTTGGCTAATTCATGGAGCAGTGGAGCATATGCTGTGTACTCAACTTTTCCGCCCGGATAGAAAATCAATGCTTTACTGGCTTTTGATGGATCATTGGGGGCAAAAACAATTGGATTAGAGTATCGTTTAATAACACTTTCGGTAACGGGAACAGTAGTCCCTTTCTTTTCGGTAGTTACAGTTACTTCATCATCTGAATTTAATACATCCTGTGCGACCGCATCAGCGTGATAGTAGTCATTTACATACGTGGCGCCAGCGATATATGTTATACAGATTACAGCAACTGCGATGAATATAAACTTATAGTGTTTTAAAATAAATTGCCGCATTAAAAATATTCCTTTCAAAAATGGTGTATGATTTGAGTATATATAGTGTAACCCAAAATAGCAACACGAAAAACCTCCGGAAGCCTAAAGCCTCCGGAGGTTTTTTGATGCAATATTAAAACAGCAGGACGATAAGCCGGGTTATGTCGTTGAGTGATCATCTATCTAGGACGCCTGTTGCCAGACGCCTCAAGCGACCTACCTAAAGCTGGCGGGCCACGTCAATGCTTTGTTTCGGTCTTGCTTCGAATGGGGTTTACATGTGCCCTCCCTGTTACCAGCGAGGCGGTAGTCTCTTACACTGCCATTCCACCCTTACCACAAAAAGTGGCGGTATATTTCTGTTGCACTTTCCTTAGAGTTTCCTCCACCGGCCGTTAACCGGCATCCTGCCCTATGAAGCCCGGACTTTCCTCACCTGCGGTCTTTCGACACTTGCAGCCGCGATCACTTGTCCTGCACATTTATCTAATATAGCAAGCATTTACCGAAAAATCAAGGTTTTTTGGTAACTTTAATAAACGAAATATAAAATGTTTCTTAAAAGACGATAGGTCTATTGACTCATATTGCTTACTTGACTAAGCTATAAACATAACATAGCATGATACACTTTTATATTACTTTAAAGGCAGCATCGGATGACAGTAAAAATGACGTCAGAAAATAACAGCAGAGATCCGATGGTCACAACAGTACAAAAAGGAACATCAATAAAGTAATATGAAACTCTGTATCTAAAAAAGCAACATCAAAAAGCAATAAAAAAGATAAGAGGCGATAGCATGAGAGAAAAATTTGCAAGATTTATGAATGGAAGAAACGGAGCCGATGAGCTGGCGAGATTTGAGTCATGGGCAGTACTTATACTTTTGGTACTTTCCATATTTACCAGATCATTCATACTGGATGTGCTGGCAATAGCTGGTCTGGTGCATATGTATTTCAGGATGTTTTCCAAAAACGTCAGCAAGAGATACGAGGAAAATCAGAAATTCTTAAATTTCAGATATGATTGGACAGTAAAGTGGAACCGCAAGAAAAAACATTTTGCACAGAGAAAACAGTACAAATTCTTCAAATGTCCTATGTGCAAGCAGGAAGTAAGAGTTCCAAGAGGACACGGCAAAATCTGCATCACATGTCCGAAATGCAGGGAGGAATTTGTAAGACGCAGTTAGTAAAGAGTTGGCAGAATTATATATACAATAATTTGTCCAGATTTACATCTGCTATAATAGAAATTGGAGAAAACGGATGTTTGGATATATAAATGTAAATAAGGATGAATTATCCGAAGAAAATGTAAAAATATACCAAAGCTATTATTGCGGACTATGTCAGAAGATAAAGTCAGAGTACGGACGCAGGGCACAGATGGCATTAAACTATGATATGACATTTCTCATAGTCCTGCTTACAGGGCTGTACGAGCCGGAGGGAGATACACGCGACAATTTTGTCTGCGTTGTGCATCCTACCAAAAAGCGCACGCTCCGCATAAGCGAGATCACGGATTATGCCGCTGCCATGAATATCCTTCTGGCATACTATAATCTTGTGGATGACTGGAACGATGACAGAAGCTTCACCAAAAAGACATTTGCGGGAATTCTTAAAAAGGATTTTGAGAAGGCAAAGGCACTTTATCCGCGTCAGGCAAAAGCAATAGCAGATTATATAGAAACGCTTGCTTCCTATGAGAAGAAAAACGAGACAAATATCGATGTGGTATCAGGTCTTACCGGTGATATGCTCGGAGAAGTATTTGCCTGGAAGCAGGATGAGTGGTATCATGAGCTTAAAAATCTCGGATATTACCTTGGAAAATTTATTTATATCATGGATGCATATGAGGATATAGAGCAGGATATAAAGAAAAATTCATACAATCCGTTGACAAAGCTCGCAAAGTGCGAGAGTGAAGAGTTTGATAGAGTATGCGGTATGATGATGACATCCATGCTGTCGGAGGCGGCAAAAACATTTGAGAGGTTGCCAATTCTGCTCCATGCGGATATAATCAGAAATGTTCTGTACTCGGGAGTGTGGAGCAAGTACGAGTATATTCAGATGAAAAAAAGAAAGAAACGCAGTTAAGGCTGCAAGAGGACGGATAAATGACAGATCCATATCAGGTGCTGGGTGTAAGCCGCAGTGCAACAGAAGATGAGATAAAAAAGGCATACAGGACTCTTAGCCGTAAATATCATCCTGATGCAAATATAAACAATCCAAACAAGGATCAGGCAGAGGAAAAGTTCAAACAGGTACAGCAGGCATATGACCAGATCATGAAAGCAAAGCAGTCGGGCGGTAGCTACGGTGCCGGTGGTTCATACGGCAGTCAGGGTGCGTCAGGCCGCGGAAATGGAAATTACGGTGGAACTGGCAGCTATGGTGGAACAGGATATGGAGATCCGTTCGGTGCAGGCGGCCCGTTTGGAGGTTTTTACGGTCGTTATACATATAATAATGCCAATAGCTCAGCGCAGGATGACAATCCAAAGGTACGTGCTGCGGGCAATTTCATAAGCAATGGCTACTACAACGAAGCACTCAAAGTGTTAAACGAAGTACCATTTTCAGAGAGACGCGGTCAGTGGTACTATTACAGTGCTATCGCAAACTACAAGATCGGCAACACCGCTACCGCAATAGAGCACATACAGCGTGCGGTTACACTTGAGCCAAACAATATGCAGTACCGCCAGTTCCAGCAGACACTTGAGTATGGTGGATCATGGTATTCCAACATGGGTGATATGTATGGACGTCCGAGTGGGACGAGTAATCCTTGCTGTAGTCTGCTTGCCACATTTCTGTGCTGTCAGATCATGCCTTTCTGTTGTTAGTACATCCAGCATGTTATGATATGAGGGTCAAAAGGTATTTTGACCCTTTAATCATGTTATGTTAATGAGAAAATTGTGTGATAATTTACCTTTGATCGGCAATGGTTCTGAACAGTTATAATTTACCTCTATTCTACAATAAAAAAGTATAAAAGCCAACTTGAATATTGTGCCCGATTAGTATATGATAGAAAAAATGCGTAAAGGCGTAAAAAGAATGGAGGCAAATTATGCGTCACTTAATGAGTCCGTTGGATTTTTCAGTAGAAGAACTGGATAAGCTTCTAGACCTTGCAAATGATATAGAGGCTAATCCACAGAAGTATGCACACAAGTGCGATGGAAAGAAATTAGCAACATGTTTTTATGAGCCGAGTACCAGAACCCGTCTCAGCTTCGAGGCTGCGATGCTTAATCTCGGAGGTTCAGTCTTAGGCTTTCACAGTGCAGATTCATCCTCAGCTTCAAAAGGCGAGAGTGTATCGGACACTATAAGAATTATATCATGCTACGCAGATATATGCGCAATGCGTCATCCAAAGGAAGGTGCACCTCTTGTTGCATCACAGAAATCACTTATTCCGGTCATTAATGCAGGTGATGGAGGTCATCAGCATCCAACACAGACACTTACGGATCTTCTTACAATTCGTTCCCTCAAAGGAAGATTAGACAACATAACAATAGGTTTTTGCGGAGATTTAAAGTTTGGACGAACAGTTCATTCTCTTATCAACGCGCTCATCAGATATGACAATGTAAAGGTTATACTTATCTCACCTGAGGAGCTTAAGGTTCCAGACTATGTGCGCGATGATGTGCTGAGTGCCAACAACATAGAGTTTAAAGAGGTTGAAAAACTTGAGGATGCCATGGGCGAGCTTGATGTACTTTACATGACAAGAGTACAAAGAGAGCGTTTCTTCAATGAAGAGGACTATGTACGTCTGAAGGATTTCTATGTACTTACCAAGAAGAAAATGGAGCTTGCAAAGGATGATATGCTCGTGCTTCATCCACTCCCACGTGTAAATGAGATATCTGTCGAGGTAGATGATGATCCAAGAGCTGCTTATTTCAAGCAGGCGCAGTACGGAGTATATGTGCGTATGGCACTGATCCTCACACTTTTAGGACTTGCTGATGATTAGTCCAGTTGATTTTTGAACGCGGTACTAATACAGAAATATTTACCGGAACAGTAACCAGATTACACTATGAATGTACATAATGCGTACATAAACAGGGAGGACAATATGCTTAATATTAGCGGAATTCATGAGGGATTTGTACTCGATCACATCAAGGCAGGTATGAGCCTTCAGATATACAGAGATTTAAAGCTTGATCAGTTAGACTGCACAGTTGCCATCATCAAGAATGCAAAGAGCAATAAAATGGGCAAAAAGGACATCATAAAGGTAGAGTGTCCAATAGAGTCATTAGACCTCGACATTTTAGGCTTTATAGATCATAATATCACTGTAAACGTGATAAAAGGTGACAAGATCGTGGACAAGATGGAGCTTAAACTGCCTCGTCAGGTCAAAAATGTCATCAAATGCAAGAACCCAAGATGTATTACATCTATAGAGCAGGAGCTTGACCAGATCTTCATACTCTCAGATGAGAAAAATGAAGTATACAGATGTAAATACTGTGAGGAGAAATACGAAGGAGAGAAATAGTATCAGATATGTATGCCAACGTGATTGTTGATATATCCCACGAAAAGCTTGATAAGACCTTCCAGTACAGCATACCAAAAGAACTGGAAGACAGCATCCGCTCGGGAGTGTGCGTGGATATTCCGTTTGGAAACCGCATCATCACAGGCTATGTTATAGAGGTGATTGACCGGGCTGAGTTTGATCCTGAAAAAACCAAGCCGCTTATCGGGATAAAGCCGGGCAGCGTGGCTGTTGAGGCAAAACTTATCGCGCTGGCTGCATGGATACGCAAAAACTACGGTTCCACGATGAATCAGGCTCTAAAGACGGTCATACCGGTCAAAAAAGCCGCAAAAGAGCTCGTGAGCCGCAGTATATTTCTTAAGATCGATAAGGTAAAGGCAAGGGCGCAGCTCGCTCTTTGCGAGGCTAAAAACCAAAAAGCAAAGGCGCGGCTGCTGCGTGCCCTTATAGATACAGATGAGGGCGGCAGCCTGGAGTATTCGTTTGCTACAGGCAAGCTGTCAGTCTCACCGGCAGCTATAAAGGCACTCGAAAAAAGCGGATTTATCGAGGTGGCAATTGAGTCGGGATACAGAAATCCTGTGGAAAACCTAAACGCAAAAGCCTATGACAAGGTATTAAATCCCATGCAGCAGCAGGTAGTTGATACGATAGATGCCGAGGTGAAAGCAGGAGAACGGCATACCTATCTGCTAAAGGGAGTCACTGGAAGCGGAAAGACGGAAGTCTACATGGAGCTTATCGCCCACTGCATAGAGGCAGGAAGGCAGGCGATAGTGCTTATCCCTGAAATTGCACTTACCTATCAGACGGTTATGCGGTTTATCGCCAGATTTGGAAACCGCGTATCGATAATCAATTCAAGGCTTTCAAATGGAGAACGCTATGACCAGTTCCAGAGAGCCAAAAAAGGTGACATAGATATAATGATCGGACCAAGATCAGCTCTATACACACCTTTTTCAAATTTAGGACTTATAATAATAGATGAGGAACATGAGAACTCCTACAAGAGTGAATCTGTTCCGAGATATCATGCAAAAGAGGTGGCTATAGAGTACGCCCGCATGAATGATGCCATTGTAGTGCTCGGATCGGCTACACCATCTGTTGACAGTTACTACAGGGCAAAGACAGGAGAATACAGGCTTTTAGAGCTAAACAGCAGGATAGATGACAGACCGCTGCCTGAGTGCGAGGTGGTGGATCTGCGGGAAGAACTTAGAAACGGAAACAGGTCCATTCTCAGTGTCAGGCTGCAGGAACTCATGGAAGAGCGGCTTGATAAAGGGCAGCAGACCATGCTTTTTCTAAACAGAAGAGGAATGTCCGGTTTTATGTCGTGCAGAGCTTGCGGTTTTGTGGTAAAATGTCCTCATTGCGATGTATCACTCAGTCAGCACAATGACGGCAGGATGGTCTGCCACTACTGCGGATACACACAGCCGGTGCCGAAAGTATGCCCGAGCTGCGGCTCTAAATATATCAGCGGCTTCAAGGCAGGCACACAAAAGATAGAGAATATCGTAAGTAAACGTTTCCCTGATGCGCGTATACTGCGCATGGATTACGACACTACCAGGGCAAAAGACTCTTATGAGAAGATACTTCAGGCATTTGCCAATCATGAGGCGGATATACTGATAGGTACCCAGATGATCGTAAAAGGGCATGATTTTCCTAATGTTACGCTTGTCGGAGTACTGGCAGCGGACATGTCACTGCATGTGAATGATTTCCATGCAGCGGAGCGGACTTTCCAACTTCTTACACAGGCGGCAGGACGCGCGGGAAGAGGAAAAGTGCCGGGGAATGTGGTCATACAGACATATGATCCTGACAGCTATGTGATAAAGACAGCAAAGGAGCAGGACTATGAGGCTTTTTATGAGCAGGAGATAGAGTACAGACAGATGTTACGTTATCCGCCTGTCTGGAATATGCTTCTTATCCATATCACATCGGAGGATGAAAATGCAGCGGCTGAGACAGCGGAGTATGTTTATACATTGGCATCGGATATTGCTGGAGCAATAAAAGACGGTGAGGCAGAAATACCGGATGGCACTGGCACGATTAAGCAAAAGCGCACTGATTCAAGAGTACAGCTCATAGGACCGGCTGATGCAAATATTTCAAAAGTGAATGATATTTACCGCAAGGTAATATATATAAAAACATCGCGATATGCGTCTTTAGTAGCCATAAAAGATGGCTTGGAGACAGAAGTAAAAGATAATGAGAAAACAAAAAAAGCATCCGTTTCATTCGATTTTAATCCGATGAGCGGTTTCTAGACAATGAATGATCAGTTTATGATCAAGGAGGAAAATATGGCACTTAGAACTATAAGAGTAGAGGGAGATCCGGTACTTGGAAAAGAATGCAGAGAGGTTACAGAGGTAACACCAAAGATACAGACACTTATTGACGATATGTTAGAGACTATGTACGAGGCAAATGGAGTAGGTCTTGCAGCACCACAGGTAGGCATCCTTAAGAGGATCGTTGTAATTGATGTGGGAGAGGGACCGATTGTTATGATAAATCCTGTTATCCTCGAGTCAAGCGGAGAGCAGACAGGCGACGAGGGCTGTCTTTCTATTCCGGGAAAGGCAGGACAGGTTACACGTCCAAACTATGTAAAAGCCCGTTTCATGGATGAGGATATGCAGGAATATGAGATCGAGGGCGAGGAGCTTCTTGCAAGATGTATCTGCCATGAGCTTGATCATCTCGATGGACACCTCTATGTGGAAAAGGTTGAAGGACCACTGCATGAGGTGACTTATGAGGATGCTGAGTAAAAACGCGGCATACAGGAGGTTTAAACATGAGAGTAATATTTATGGGAACACCGGATTTTTCGGTAGGAACACTTGAGGCGATAATAGAGGCAGGCCATGAGGTGGCACTTGTCGTTACACAGCCTGATAAGCCGAAGGGACGCGGCAAGGCAATGCAGTACACACCGGTAAAGGAGTGCGCTTTAGAGCATGGAATAGAGGTATTCCAGCCTGTAAAAATAAGAGAGGCTGCAAATATTGAGTATCTTAGGAAATTCAATGCCGATATTATGATAGTTGTTGCATTCGGACAGATACTTTCAAAGAGCATACTTGATATGCCGCGCTACGGCTGTATCAATGTGCATGCGTCACTTCTGCCAAAATACAGAGGTGCGGCACCTATCCAGTGGGCTGTTATAAACGGTGACGAGTTTACAGGCGTTACGACTATGAGAATGGACGAGGGCGTTGATACAGGTGATATGATCGCCAAAAAGACAGTAAGACTCGATCCTGAGGAGACAGGTGGAAGCCTCTTTGACAAACTAGCGGGCGAGGGCGCAAAGCTTTGTGTCGAGACTATGAAAATGATAGAGGATGGCACAGCCGAGTACACACCGCAGAACAGCGAGGAAGCCACACATACGGCTATGATCCACAAAGAGCTGGGATTTATCGATTGGAGCAGATCTGCTGTCGAGATAGAGAGACTTATACGTGGTCTTAATCCATGGCCGAGTGCATACACACATCTTGACGGCAAGACTTTCAAGATATGGAAAGCCAGGGTGATCGAGGGAGAAAACGATTACCAGCCGGGATGCATTTTCCACATTGGAAAGAACGATATGTATGTTCAGACAGGAAATGGAGCATTATCTTTATTAGAAGTACAGCTTCAGGGCAAAAAGCGTATGGATGCAGGCTCATTCCTGCGAGGATATCAGGTAGAAGAGGGATCATTTTTCACTCTGTAATGAATCCGGTTTATGAGAAAATGTAATTGCCGGGGAAATGCATATATGCATTCGACAAGGCGCATATTACATCAGACATAAGGAGGTCGTGATATATGGGATATTATTATTACTGGGACCCAACGTATATATTTGTTGTTATAGGTGCGATCATTTGTATGATAGCATCCGCAAGGGTAAAGAGCACATTTGCTAAATACTCACAGTACAGGAGCATGTCCGGCATGAACGGTGTGCAGGTGGCACAGAGAGTGCTTCAGGCAGCCGGCATATATGATGTGCAGATACGTCATGTATCCGGCAATCTGACAGATCACTATGATCCAAGAACCAAGACAGTCAATCTCTCAGATCCTGTATACAATTCCACATCTGTTGCAGCATTGGGCGTAGCGGCACATGAGTGTGGACATGCGATACAGCATGCCAAAAACTATGCACCGCTTTCAATCAGAAGTGCTCTTGTGCCTGTTGCCAATTTCGGCTCAATGCTTGCATGGCCGCTCATACTTATCGGACTTTTCATAAACAGCCGTTCGTCTGTGCTTATCATAGATATAGGCATACTGCTGTTTTCGGCAGCCGTGCTGTTTCAGCTTGTGACACTGCCGGTAGAGTTTGATGCTTCAAGGCGCGCACTTGTGATGCTCCGCACACAGCACATACTTGGCGATGACGAGCTTAAAAACACGAGAAAAGTGTTAAAATCGGCAGCACTTACCTATGTGGCGAGTGCAGCAGCGGCTGTTTTACAGCTCCTTCGTATAATACTTCTGACAAACGGCAGAAGACGTGATGATTAAATTGACTTTTACTCCATATGAGAGTAAATTCTGGAAAAACTAAGAAAGCAACTGTGCGTGGAATTTGAGCATAGATGATGAAAAATAATGGGTAATAACACAAATAACAGTGCAAATAAAAATTCAAATACAGACACAAGAGAGCTGGCACTTGAGATGCTGCTTGAGATCAACGAGAGAGGTCAGTTCTCACATATAGTGCTTCGCAGTGTGCTGGACAAATACCAGTATCTGTCAAAGCAGGATCGTGCCTTTATGACACGTCTGGTAGACGGCACAATAGAGTATATGTTGCAGCTTGACTACATTATAGATCAGTTTTCAAAGACAAAAGTGCGTAAGATGAAGCCACTTATCAGAAACCTGCTCCGCATGAGTGTATATCAGATAAAGTATATGGACTCAGTGCCTGATTCGGCAGTGTGCAATGAGGCGGTAAAGATAGCAAAGCGTCACAAATTTGGACAGCTTTCGGGCTTTGTAAACGGAGTGCTCAGAAATATCGCAAGAAATATTGACACTATAGAGTTTACTGATTTAAGCGTGCGCTATTCTATGCCACAGTGGATCGTTGACCGGTTTGTATCGTCATATGGTGATAAAAAGGCAGAGGAGATATTTAAAAATTTCCAGACAAAGAGCACCATATCGATAAGGACAAATCTGTCAGCCTGCACTCCTGAGAAGTTAAAAGAAAGACTTACGGCTGAGGGTGTGACCGTGACGGAGGTTTCGGAGCTTGATTATGCGTTTATGATATCGGATTTTGACCACTTAAGCGGCTTAGACAGCTTTAACGAGGGACTTTTTTATGTGCAGGATGTAAGCTCCATGATGGTCGCAGAGACCGCAGCTCCAAAGCCGGGAGATCATGTCATAGATGTATGCGCGGCTCCGGGTGGAAAGAGTACTCACATAGCAGAAAAGCTTAAGGGTACAGGTCATGTTGTGGCGCGTGATCTTACAGATTACAAGGTTGATATGATAGAGGAGAACATCGAAAGACACGGACTTACCAACATGTCGGCGGAGGTCTTTGATGCCACGGAGTATGACGAGGCTTCAAAAGAATCTGCGGATATAGTTATCTGTGATCTGCCGTGTTCGGGACTTGGAGTGCTTGGACGAAAGAAGGACATCCGTTACAAGATGAGTCCTGAAGGACTTGATGATCTTGCAGCCATACAGCGTCAGATACTTGATACCGTACATACATACGTAAAGCCGGGCGGTGTGCTTGTATACAGCACCTGTACGATAGACGAGGAAGAAAATGAGAAAAACGTGCAGTGGTTTCTTGAAAAATACCCGCAGTACACGCTTGACAAGAGCTTTTTCGATGGAAAGGGCATGGAACAGATGCTGCCGGGAGAGCATGGAAATGATGGATTTTTTATTGCCCGTCTGATACGAAGTGCAAGCTGAAACGATATAGTTGGATTAAAATATGGAAGAAAACAATAAATTAACAGATATTAAGTCCATGAATATGTCTGAGCTGACAGAATACATAATCTCGCTTGGCGAGAAAAAATTCAGGGCAAAGCAGATATATGAGTGGATACATGTAAAACATGTACAATCATTTGATGAGATGACAAACATCTCAAAAAAGTTCATACAGACATTGAAAGAAAATGCCAGACTTATTACTCTGCAAAAGGAAGAGGTGCAGATTTCAAAAATAGATGACACGAGAAAATACCTTTTTGCACTAGAGGATGGAAATGTCATAGAGAGTGTCCTGATGAAATATAAGCACGGCAACTCAGTGTGCATTTCCTCACAGGTCGGATGCAGGATGGGATGCAGATTTTGCGCGTCCACGCTTGACGGTCTTGTAAGAGGACTAAGACCGGCAGAGATGATAGACCAGATCTATCAGATCGGAAAAGATATAGGTGAGAGAATATCAAACGTGGTGGTCATGGGAACAGGAGAACCGCTTGACAACTACGATAATCTGCTTCGGTTTATAGAACTGCTTACCGATGAAAACGGTATCAATATAAGCCAGAGAAACCTTACGGTTTCCACCTGTGGACTTGTGCCGCGCATGAAGCAGCTTGCAGATGAAAAGCTTTCCATCACGCTTGCACTTTCACTGCATGCTTCAAATCAGAACAAGCGTAAAGAACTCATGCCGGTGGCAAACAGCTACGATATCCATGAAGTAGTGGATGCCTGCAAATATTATTTTTCAAAGACCGGAAGAAGAGTTACTTTTGAGTACAGCTTAGTAGGTGGAGTAAATGATACGAGTGAGGATGCAGCAGAGCTTTCAGCACTCGTAAAGGGCATGAATTGCCATATAAATCTTATCCCGGTAAACCCTATAAAAGAGCGCAGTTACGTGCAATCCAATGCAGGAGTTATAGAGGCATTTAAAAATAAACTTGAAAAAAATGGAATAAATGTTACTATTAGAAGAGAAATGGGCAGAGATATAGACGGTGCCTGTGGACAGCTTCGCAAGAAGCATATAGATAAAGAGAGAGGAATAGACTAGATGAAGACGTTTTCCATTACGGATGCAGGTATCATTCGTGAGATGAATCAGGATTATTATTTCTCGTCAGATACTGCAGTAGGAAATCTTCCGAATCTTTTCATCGTAGCCGATGGAATGGGAGGACATAAAGCGGGGGACTATGCATCAAGATACACTATAGAGCGTGTCGTTGCATCAGTATCCAGAAATAGTGGGGATGAGCCGGTCTCTGTTATCAAGGAGGCTATCAACAAAGCCAATGAGCTTTTGCTTGCAGACTCACGCGAGGACGAGGCAAAGAGAGGTATGGGTACCACTCTTGTTGTCGGCACTATCATAGGAAATAAGCTTTTTGTCGCAAATATTGGGGACAGCAGGCTTTACATTGCAGGCGCATCAGATCAGATACGGCAGATCACCAGGGATCACTCACTGGTGGATGAGATGGTACGCATGGGCGAGATCAACGCTGATGAGGCGAGGGTACACCCAGACAAAAATATCATCACAAGAGCTGTGGGTACGTCTGAGCATGTGGAGGCTGATTTTTTTGAAGTAGAGTTAGCAAATGATGACACAATACTTTTGTGCACAGATGGACTTACCAATATGGTAAGGGATGAAGAAATTCAGGATACTCTCAGGAAAAATGAGAATATCGAAGAGGCAGCCATGCAGCTTGTCAGAATGGCAAATGCAAACGGAGGCCGTGACAACATCACAGTTATGATTATTAAACCATTTTAAGACGAGGTAAGAGAATGTTAGATGTAGGAAGTTATTTATCGGATAGATATGAGATACTCAGTAAAGTCGGTGCAGGCGGAATGTCTGATGTCTACAAGGCAAAGGATCACATCTTAAGCCGTTTTGTAGCGATAAAAGTTTTAAAGCAGGAATTTTCAGAGGACAGTTCTTTTGTCACGAAGTTCCGTGCAGAGGCGCAGTCGGCAGCAGTGCTTGAACATCCGAATATCGTAAATATATATGATGTTGGCAGTGAAAACGGGCAGTACTATATAGTAATGGAATATATCGAGGGCATTACCTTAAAGACATATATCGAGAAAAAAGGACAGCTCTCTTTTAAAGAGTCAGCAAGCATTGCCATTCAGGTAGCAAGAGGAATAGAAGCTGCTCACAATAAAAACATTATTCACCGTGATATCAAGCCACAGAATATCATGATTTCATCTGAGGGCAAGGTAAAGGTGACAGACTTTGGTATCGCAAAGGCTACATCTTCAAATACTATAAGCTCTGATGTTATGGGATCAGTACATTATGCATCACCTGAGCAGGCAAGAAATGGATTTGTAGATGGCAGAAGTGACATTTATTCACTCGGTATCGTTATGTTTGAGATGGTAACAGGACGTGTACCGTTTGACGGAGATACAACGGTTGCCGTAGCATTACAGCATTTACAGGAGGATATCGCAAAGCCAAGTATTTATGCACCTGATCTTCCGATAAGCTTTGAGAAGATCATCCTCAAATGCACACAGAAAACACCGGACAGAAGATACCAGACAATAGAGGAGCTTCTTTCTGATATCAGACGTTCACTTGCGCATCCGGATGAGGATTTTGTTGTTATCGCTCCGCTTGTGGACAATGGTAAGACAAAAGTTATCAGCCAGGATGAGTTAGACAAGATAAAAGAGGGCAGAGGTGTAGCTCAGGATCTCGACGATCAGGAAGAAGACGATGACAATGACAATGACGAGATCGATGAGTCACTTCTTGCGGATGATGAATACGATGATGATTATGACGAGGATGAGGATGACGATGAGGATGACGGCAAGCTTTTAAATCCTAAGATGGATAAGGCAATCACCATCATGGGAATCGTAACAGCTGTTATCATAGTAATAGTTATCATCTACCTTGCACTTTCAGTAACAGGAGTGCTTCGTTTCGGCAGCAAGAAAAACTCAGAGTCACAGCAGACAGAGACACAGACTGAAACACAGACAGAGTCAGAGAGTGAGACAGCAACAGAGGAAGAGGGACAGATGATCGACATCAGAGGAATGTCAGTAGACGATGCCCAGAAAGCAGTAGATCGCCTCAACCTTGACCTTACAGTATTTGCATTCGAGACAAAACAGTCCTCAGAGAAAGACGGAACAATTCTTGAGCAGGATGTCAGTGCGGGAGATACGGTAAAACGTGGAACGCAGATCAATGTTGTTATTGCAGGAGAGAGTGACAGCACATCAGAAATGGTCAAAGTACCAAGCGTAGTAGGTAAGACAAAAAGCTCAGCACAGAGCACACTCGAGTCAGCAGGATTTAAGGTATCATTCACATATGGCGATTACAATGACAGCGTAGCAGCAGATGTAGTAACAGCACAGACACCGGCAGGAAAAGCACAGGCAGCAAAAGGTAGCACAGTCACAGTAACACTTTCACCGGGACAGAAACCTATAACAGTACCAAACGTAGTAGGTTACTCAAAATCACAGGCAGAGAGTGCATTATCAAATGCAGGACTGAAATACACATATGCAGACTCACAGTACAGCGATTCAGTACCGGAAGGCTCAGTAATCAGCCAGACAAGATCAGGCGAGACAGTATCAGCCGGTACAACCATAACACTTACACTCAGCAAGGGTAAGCAGGTGACAACAACATCTGTCAAAAAGACAGTATCATTGGATAAGTCAAAAATACCTAGTGATGTACAGAATATTCAGATTGTAGGTGGAAGTTACAGTTTGGTTGGTTCAGATGGAACAACATATGATAGTGGTAATCAGGTATCATCTGAGAGTGTTTCAATATCTGCGACTATGAATTGTTCATCCGGAACTATAACGGTGACATGGAATTATGTTGGAGAAAAGATAAATGAGGATGGCACTAGTGGTGGAGAAACTAGTGGAAGTGTAACACAGTCTTTTACTGCACCATAAACAAGTTTTAATTAGAACTTAATAACTCAAACTTCGCCTCGATAACCTGGATGCACCGGAGAGTACATGATGTGTTCCGAAGAGAAATATGAACTGCCACGGAGTTCCATAAATTAACGAAATGGAGAAAAAGTAAATCCAATATTTACCCTATCCCGATTCAATACCGTGGCTGACTTCATATTTCGCATGAGGAACATATCGTGTGCTAGGCCGGTGCTACACAGCTTAACTGCGAAGTTTGCGAATTCAAGAAATTCAAGAAATCCAAGGAACCCTTATGACAGGAAAAATAATAAAAGGAATTTCCGGCTTCTACTACGTCTACGCAGAAGGAGCCGGTCTCTATGAATGTAAGGCAAAAGGAGCCTTCCGAAAACAGAAAATAAAACCACTGGTAGGAGATATGGTTGACATAGCCGTGCTTGACGAGGAAAACAAGCTCGGCAATGTCGAGGATATCCTGCCAAGAAAGAATGAACTTATCAGGCCGGCCGTGTCAAATATTGACATGGCTCTGGTTATTTTTGCGTCTGCAAAGCCGGACCCGAATTTTAACCTGCTTGATAGGTTTTTGTGTATGATGGAATATCAGAAAGTTCCGGTAACCATATGCTTTAACAAGATGGATCTGATCACGGAAGAAAAGCAGGACGAGCTTAGAGCTATCTACGAGCCAGCTGGATATCAGGTGATATTTACAAGCACCAAAACCGGTGAGGGGATTGATACGGTAAGGCATATACTCGAAGGGAAAACCACTACCGTAGCAGGGCCTTCCGGTGTTGGAAAATCATCCATCATAAATTGTCTTCAGGATGAGATACAGATGGAGACAGGACATATCAGCAGAAAAATCGAGCGCGGAAAGCATACGACAAGACATTCTGAGATAATCCCTATCACAGATGGCACGTATATCATGGATACACCGGGATTCAGCTCAATGGATGTACCGGGTTTTGAAAAGGAAGATCTGTGGACATGCTATCCGGAGTTTGTGGAGCATGAGCCATATTGCAGGTTTCAGGGATGCAGTCATATCAATGAGCCTGACTGCGGTGTAAAGGATGCGTTAGAGCGCGGTGAGATCTCACAGGTAAGATATGACAATTACAAGCTGCTTTACGAAGAACTGAAAAATAGGCAGCGTTATTAGAAAAATTACATACAAAATCAGGAGGAATATATGAACTGTTTATCACCATCAATATTATCAGCAGATTATTCGAGACTCGGAGAACAGCTTGAGCAGCTTGACGAGGCTGGCGCACAGTATGTGCATATAGATGTAATGGACGGCAGCTTTGTGCCTAGTATATCAATAGGGCTGCCGGTCATAAAGACTATCAGAAAGTGCACAGACAGGATGTTTGATGTTCATCTTATGATAGAGGAGCCTGTCAGATACATTGATGAATTTGCGGCAGTGGGAGCCGATATCATAACAGTACATGCGGAGGCTTGTAAACACCTCGACCGCACAATAGATGCGATAAAGGAAAAGGGACTGCTCGCAGGAGTGGCACTCAACCCTGCAACACCTCTTTCAACCATAGAGTATGTGCTCGGAAAAGTGGACATGGTGCTTATCATGACTGTAAATCCGGGTTTTGGCGGACAAAAGCTTATCCCATATACGGTGGATAAGGTGCGCGACCTTAAAAAACTTCTCGAAAAGACAAATAACAAAGCCGATATCGAGGTGGATGGTGGCGTAAACCTTGAAAACGTGGCAACACTCATGGATGCCGGAGCCAATATAATCGTGGCAGGAAGTGCTGTATTTAACGGAGATATCGATGAGAATGTGCAGAGCTTTTTAAACATTTTAAATTCGTAATATATTGATCAAATTGCAATAAACTATTTTAAACAGTGCAGTTAATGTTATAAGGAGAAAGAACGGGAATATATGAAATATTTAATAGTTTGCGGTGGAAATATAGAACAGGAATTTGCATGTGAGGTTATAAAAAAATCAGGAATAGATGCAATCATAGCTGCCGACTGCGGCATGGATTTTCTGTATCAGAACGGCATAACACCGGATATAATCGTGGGAGATTTTGATTCCACAAAGACAAAAGCACTCGAGTATTTTGTGGAAAAAGGACAGAGCGAGATACATACGCTTAATCCGGTAAAGGATGATACCGACACGGAATTTGCGATCAGGACTGCCATGGAAAGAGGCACAAGAAACATAGTTATGATAGGGGCCACAGGCAGCAGGCTAGATCATGTGCTTGGAAACATATCACTGCTTGGCGTGGGGCTAAAAAATGATGTTTCGATAGAGATTCTTGATCCGAATAACAGGATACGCATGATAGACAGACCGGTCACTCTGAAAAAGAATAAACAGTACGGAAAGTATATTTCACTTATTCCGGTTTCGACAGACAATGAAGTCAGTCTTACAGGTTTTAAGTATACACTGGATCATCATGTTTTTGACAAATACACATCGCTTGGCATTTCAAACGAGATAACAGATGATGAAGCTGTGATAGACATACACAAGGGGACTTTTATCATTGTGGAATCGCGTGATTAAGAGACGGTTCGTAGTAATGACTTTTTGATTGAGAGCTTTGATGTTATAAGGCGTTGTCTGAGTAATGAGGATAACGTCTTTTTTGCATACAGAGAATTTACATACAACAGCCTCAGCAGTGCATATGATCAGCTTGTGCGGAAGTGGATTTCGGCAATATATTTCGCCTAGGATGAAAAGTGTTCATCTTGTACTTGAAAAATAATTCACACTTTCACTTTACTTTACTAAATTAGTGTTTATAATTAATAAGCGTAGTAACTTTTTGAGAAAGTGACAAAAATAATCAATTAGGATAACAGGAGATAGAAAAATGAACCATGGAATTGAAATCAGATGGCATGGAAGAGGCGGTCAGGGAGCAAAGACGGCG
Source organism: Acutalibacteraceae bacterium (assembly GCA_963586665.1). Lineage (GTDB taxonomy): Bacteria > Bacillota > Clostridia > Lachnospirales > Lachnospiraceae > Roseburia. The sequence continues at coordinate 32,143 of CAVABC010000005.1, read as the reverse complement.
GCACTTCTTTTAGCTGACGTAGCTTTTAAAACAGGCGCATATGTACAGGGTTTCCCGGAGTACGGACCTGAGAGAATGGGCGCACCTATTACTGCATACAACAGGATTAGCGCAGATGAGATCAGGGTTCATTCAAATATATACACACCTGATCTGGTGGTTGTGGTAGATGAGACACTTTTAGAGTCTGTTGATGTAACAGCAGGTCTTAAGGAAGACGGAGCTATCATTGTAAATACAGCAAAGTCAAAGGAGGAGATCATACCTCACTTAAAGGGCTACAAGGGTGCTGTATACACAGTTGATGCAAGAACCATATCACAGGAGGCACTCGGCAAATACTTCCCTAACTCACCAATGCTTGCAGCCGCAGTAGCGGTAAGCGGAGTGATGGATCAGGACAAGTTCATCCATGAGATGAGAGCTTCATACCAGCACAAATTCGCTAAAAAGCCTGAGGTAATAGATGGCAATATGAAAGCACTTACCATGACACTTGAGGCACTTGCGGATGATCTGGCAGATGCCAAGCCGCTTTGTGCATAAGGATTTTTATTTACAGAATTATTAAGAAAGAATGTAACTGCAACAGGCAGTTAAGAGAGAATTTACACTATGAGAACAGATATAACAAAGATTAATGAGCAGACACCTCATCAGGAGCTGACAGAAGGTTTAATGCTTTTTGCAGCAGGAACATCAAAGCAGTTCAACACAGGAGAGTGGAGAACAAACACACCTGTATTTCACGCAGATTTATGTAAACAGTGCCTCCTTTGCGCACCTGTATGCCCGGATGCGTCTATTCCGGTAGCAGACAGCAAGAGAGCAGAATTTGACTATGACCATTGCAAGGGCTGTGGTATATGTGCAAACGTATGTCCGTTTGGGGCAATCGAGATGAAGGAGGGTAAATAAGATGGCAAGAAAAGACCGTTTATCAGGAAACGAGGCAGTGGCATACGCTATCAAACAGGTAAATCCTGACGTAATGCCGGCATTCCCTATCACACCTTCGACAGAGATACCACAGATGGTCTCTACATACATAGCAAACGGACAGATGGATACAGAGTTCATCCCTGTAGAGAGTGAACATTCATCCATGTCGGCAACGATCGGAGCAGAGGCCGCAGGAGCAAGAAGCCTTACAGCCACCTCATCGGCAGGACTTGCCCTTATGTGGGAGGAGCTTTTACTTGCAGCCAGCAACCGTATGCCATGCGCACTTACACTTGTAAACCGTACACTTTCAGGTCCTATCAATATCAACTGTGACCATTCGGACGGAATGGGAGCCAGAGATACAGGCTGGATACAGATATATGCAGAGAGCAATCAGGAGGCATATGACAACTTCATACAGGCTTATCCTATCGCAGAAGATCCGAGAGTCCATCTGCCTATCATGATATGTCAGGACGGATTTATCACAAGCCATGCCGTTATGAATATCGAGCTTTTGGAGGATCAGGAGGTAAAAGATTTCGTTGGTGAATACAACCCTGAGGAATACCTTCTAAATCCGGGAAAACCTATCGCAGTCGGCCCTTATTCAGTATCAAATTATGCCATGGAGGCAAAGAAAAATCAGGAGATCGCCCTTGAGAATTCAAAGGAAGTGATCCTTGAGGTGGCAGAGAAATTTGCAAAGCTCTCCGGCAGAAAATACGGACTCTTTGAGGAGTACCGCACAAAGGGTGCAGACTATATCATGCTTCTTATCGGTTCAGCAGCGGGAACTGCAAAACAGGCAGTGGATGATTTAAGAGCAAAGGGACAAAAAGTTGGAGTCATAAAGCTAAGAGTATTCCGCCCGTTTCCAGCAAAGGAACTGGCAGAGGCTATGAAGCATGCAAAAGCTGTTGCCATCATGGACAGATGCGAGAGCTACAACGGCAACGGAGGTCCACTCGGCAGTGAGGTAATGGCAGGACTTTTCAGAAGCAAGGTAATGATAACTGCAGTAAATTATATATATGGTCTTGCAGGAAGGGATTTTACCGTAAACGAAGTATATGATATTTTTGCAGAGATTAAAGATGCGGTAGAAAATGACAAAGAGATCGAGCAGTTTAAGTATATCGGACTCAGAGAATAATATGATTTATATGATTTACAGGCAGGAGATAAACAGATATGAACAACTACAGCTTAAAAGAAGTTATGAATAAACCGGAGCGTCTGGCACCGGGACACCGTATGTGTGCAGGCTGCGGAGCTACTATCGGAGTAAGAGCCGTGCTTCGTGCGCTTGACGAGAACGATCACGCGGTAATAGGAAATGCCACAGGCTGTCTTGAGGTATCATCTTTCATGTACCCATATAGCGCGTGGGAGGACAGCTACATCCATAATGCATTCGAGAATGCCGGAGCTACACTTTCAGGTGTTGAGACAGCATACAGGGTGCTTAAGAAAAAAGGAAAGATACCTGAGGATGTAAACTACAAATTCATCACCTTCGGTGGAGACGGTGGTACATATGATATTGGTTTCCAGTCACTCTCAGGAGCTATGGAGAGAGGACATGACATGGTATATGTCTGCTATGACAACGGTGCATACATGAATACCGGAATCCAGCGTTCATCAGCCACACCTATGTACGCCGATACGACAACCACACCTGTAGGCTCACAGTCCAAAGGTAAAATGCAGAACCGCAAAGATCTTGCGAGCATCATCGCAGATCATGACGTACCATATGTGGCACAGACTACCTTTACAAATGATTTTAAGGATCTTCACACAAAAGCCCACAAGGCGATCTACACAGAGGGCGCATGTTTCCTCAATATCATGACACCATGCCCGAGAGGCTGGAGATACGACACTCCGGATATCATGAAGATCTGCAAGCTTGCGGTAGAAACTTGTTACTGGCCGATGTTTGAGGTAGACCACGGTAAATGGAAACTTACATACGAGCCAAAGAAGAAGCTTCCTATCGAGGATTTCTTAAAGCCACAGGGCAGATTTAAACATCTGTTCAAGCCGGGAAACGAGCATTTGATTGAGCAGTTCCAGGCAGAGGTGGACAGAAGATGGGAAGATCTATTATACAAATGTGCAAGAGGATAACAGTATATGACGCTTTTAACTTATCAGGTGTTTAAAACTGTTGCAGATATCGGCAGCTTCCACAAGGCTGCCGATATTTTGGGTTTAACACCATCGGCTATAAGCCATGCGATCACAAATATGGAAAAAGAACTTGGATTTGCAGTGCTTATCCGAAGCAAATCGGGTATCACGCTCACAAGTAATGGAGCCGATCTGCTGCCGTATATCAATGCAGTGCTAAACAGTGACGAGAGCCTGCACCAGATGGTTGCGGATATGAATGGTCTGGCAATGGGAACTGTAAAGATCGGAGTTTTTTCTAGTGTGTGTACGAGCTGGCTGCCGGATATCATGAGTTCTTTCAAGGAAAAATACAAAAATGTAAGCATAGAGGTATATCAGGGCACATATGATGATGTCGCAGACTGGATCAAGACCGGTGTCGTGGATCTGGGATTTCTGTCATTGTCCAGCGCAAAGGATATTCCTATAGAGCCGCTTTACCGCGACCCACTGCTTTGTGTGCTGCCAAAGGGTATGCAAAAACGTGGAAGTGCCGACTATATGGATATAGACGATATGAGGGATATGCAGTTTGTTACACAGCGTGAGAGTACAGATGCGGATATACAGAATTATCTGAGGGAGAACAAGCTTAATATACAGTCGAGATATCATGTGGTAGATGACCTTTCTACGGTCCGTCTCGTGGAAAAAGGCTTTGGAATATGCCTTATGCCGGAGCTTGTCATGCACGATATACCATATGATGTGGATACATACAGACTGCGTCCGGATGCAAGCCGTATAATAGGAATTGCAATTTTAAATAAGGATTTTGTGGCGCCGGCGGTAAGAACCATGTATAATCATATAGTAAACAACTATCAGCAGGATGAATTTATGAAATAAATGGAAAGGAATACAGATATATTATGGCAGATTATGTGATCAGCTGCTGTTCAACGGCAGACCTTACAAAAGAGCATATGGAGGCAAGAGATATAAAATACGCATGCTTCCACTATGAGCTTGACGGCAAGGAATATCTCGATGATCTGGGAGTGTCCATGTCGCTTCCGGATTTTTACAAGGCTATGGAAAACGGAGCCATGACAAAGACTTCACAGATCAACCAGAGCGAGTACATGGATTATTTCAGACAGTTTCTCGATGAGGGAAAAGATGTGCTGCACTGCTCATTAAGCTCAGGAATCTCAGGTACCGTAAACTCAGCCAGACTTGCAAAGGAGGCTTTGGAGGAGGAATATCCTGACAGAAAGATATATGTGATAGACTCACTTGCGGCATCATCGGGTTTTGGACTCCTTATGGATAAGCTGGCTGATCTTCGCGACTCGGGTATGGATATCGATGCTCTTGCAGCGTGGACGCAGGAGCACAAGCTTGAGGTAAATCACTGGTTCTTCTCATCCGATCTTACATTTTTCATCAGGGGAGGCCGTGTATCAAAGACGGCAGGCTTTATCGGCGGAGTGCTCAATATATGTCCGTTTTTAAATGTCAGCTACAAGGGTGAGCTGATCGTGCGCGACAAGATCCGTACAAAGAAAAAGGCCATAAAGGAAATGCTCGTAAAGATGCAGGAGCTTTGCAAGGATGGAGCAGATTACAGCGAAAAAGTATATATATCCAATTCGGCATGTTATGAGGATGCAAAGGCTGTGGCAGATCTTATAGAGGCTGCTTTTCCAAAGATGAACGGCAAGGTGGAGATAGACGACATCGGAACCACGATCGGAAGCCATACGGGTCCGGGAACAGTCGCACTTTTCTTCTGGGGAAAGAAGAGAGAAGACTAATACAGATTAATGAATATCAACCTGGTTGATGAATAATTTGATAAATATTAAAAAACATCAATAAAAGTGATTAAATATAATCATTCAAATAAGCGCGCTTATCTGCTAACATAGTCCTATCGTTATTTAGAAAAGAGGTTTTTGTGATGAAAGGATATGAAAAGTATGAGCGCGCATATTTTATGCCACCGGAATGTACATATGACTGGGTTAAGAAAGATTATATAGACAAGGCACCGCTGTGGTGCTCGGTAGATCTGCGTGATGGCAATCAGGCGCTTATCGAGCCAATGAACCTTGAGGAGAAGCTTGAGTTTTTCCAGATGCTTGTAGATATAGGCTTCAAGGAGATCGAGGTAGGTTTCCCTGCTGCATCTGAGACAGAGTACAATTTTGCAAGAGCTTTGATCGAGCGCGACATGATACCTGATGATGTCACTATCCATGTGCTCACACAGGCGAGAGAGCATATCATAAGAAAGACCTTTGCTGCACTCGAGGGAGCACCGAGGGCGGTAGTACATCTTTACAATTCCACATCGGTCGCACAGCGTGAGCAGGTGTTTAAGAAGTCAAAGGATGAGATCAAAAAGCTCGCAGTTGAAGGAGCAAAGCTTTTAAATGAGCTTGCGGCTGAGACAGACGGCAATTTCTGTTTCCAGTATTCACCGGAGAGTTTTTCCGGCACGGAAGTGGATTATGCGGTTGAGGTATGTAATGCAGTGCTTGATGTATGGCAGCCAAAGGCAGACAACAAAGCCATCATCAATATCCCTACAACAGTGGAAAATGCAATGCCTCATGTATTTGCAACACAGGTTGAGTACATCAACAAGCATCTTAAATACCGTGACGGAGTAGTGCTCTGCCTGCATCCTCACAATGACAGAGGCTGCGGAGTGGCTACAGCGGAGCTTGGAGTGCTCGCAGGAGCAGAAGAGATAGAGGGTACACTGTTTGGAAACGGCGAGAGAACGGGAAATGTCGATATCGTGACACTTGCCATGAACCTTTACTCACACGGTGTTGATCCACAGCTTGATTTTTCGGATATACCTCATATCAGGGAAAATTATGAGCGTTTTACAAAGATGCGAGTAAATGAGAGACAGCCTTATGCCGGAGATCTTGTGTTCTCTGCATTCTCAGGTTCACATCAGGATGCCATCTCAAAGGGCATGGCATGGAGAGAGGAAAAACATCTCAAAAAGTGGTCAGTTCCGTATCTGCCTATCGATCCTACAGATGTCGGCAGAACCTACGAGGCAGATGTTATCCGTATCAACAGCCAGTCAGGAAAGGGTGGAGTAGCCTATATTTTAAAGCAGAACTTCGGTATCAGCATCCCTGACAAGATGAAAGAACAGGTAGGATACCTTGTAAAACAGGTTTCTGATGAGGAACAGAAAGAGCTGTCACCTGGGTGGGTACACAGCATCTTTACAGATAATTATCTCGATTACCATCCGTATTTTACCATACCGGAATGCCATTTCAAGCAGGTAAACGGTATATTTGCTGAGGCAGTCATACTGCACAATGACAGCACAAGAAAGGTCGATGCAAATGGAAACGGACGTCTCGATGCGGTCTGCAATATCGTAAAGCAGTACTTTGATATCAGCTTTGAGCTTACCGTTTACGAGGAGCATGCGCTTTCACACGGATCATCTTCAAAAGCCATGGCATATGTCGGTATCACGGCAGGCGGCAAGATGTTCTGGGGAGCAGGAACGGATGAGGATATCATAAAGGCATCGATAAGTGCGCTTGTGGTTGCCGTAAACCATTTCCTCGAGACAAAGACAGACAGCCTTGTAAAGGATGAGCGTTATATCGCAATGCTCAATTTCATTCAGGCAAACTATAAGACAGTCTCACTCGCAGACATGGCTGCACAGTTCCACTTGACGGAACCGTATATATCGAAGTATATTAAAGAAAAGTCAGGGAAGACTTTTGGAGAGCTTGTAACAAACGCCAAGATGAAAAAAGCCCGCACACTGCTTAGAAACAGTATCACAACTGTTGAGAATATCGCTTTTGAGGCAGGATATCAGAATGTGGAGCATTTCAACAGGCAGTTTAAGAAACTTTATGGGATGACACCGCTTGAGTACAGAAATGAGAGCGGGAAGTAAAAAACACTTAATTTACACTATGAGCACCGGAGTAGCACACAGTGTATTCCTTAGAAAGATGTAGGATGTTTTCTTCGGAACAACTGTGTGCTATTCGGTGATGTAGTGTATCGAGAAAAAATAGCATAATTTACATTAGGAAGCTGCAAAATGTAGCTTTTTTTGTTTTTTTTTAAGTAATTTGTTGTTATGACAACACAACATTTAGTACAATGCGGGTATACTAGAAAAAAAGAAAGAGAGGAAAATTTATGACAAAAGTTAAGACAAACCCAAGAAAGGCTGTAATGATAGGATGTGGCTTCGTTGGATCAGCCTCAGTTTTTGCTCTTTTACAGAGTGGACTTTTTTCGGAGATAGTACTTATAGATGCAGATAAGGATAAGGCAGAGGGAGAGGCTATGGATATAAGCCATGGTATTCCATTTGCAAGCCATATGAAGATTTATGCAGGCGATTATGATGATGCTGCAGATGCAGCTATTATCATTGTATCTGCCGGTGCTGGACAGAAGCCTGGAGAGACAAGACTTGACCTCGTAAACAAGAATGTTGCTATCTTTAAGAGCATAATTCCTGAGATCGCACAGAGAAATTTTGGAGGAATTCTTCTTATCGTGGCAAATCCTGTTGATATCCTCACACAGGTAGCACAGAAGCTTTCAGGACTTCCGGAGGAGCGTGTTATCGGATCAGGTACAGTGCTTGATAGTGCAAGACTTAAATACGAGCTTGGCGAGCATCTTGAGGTGGATAGCCGAAGCGTACATGCATTTATAGTCGGAGAGCACGGTGACAGTGAGGTTGTGGCGTGGTCATCTGCCAATGTATCAGGTGTTGAACTTCACAAATTCTGCGAGATGAGAGGTCATTACAAGCATAAAGAAAATACTGAGGAGATCGCTGAAAATGTAAAGAACAGCGCATATGAGATCATCAGCAAAAAGCATGCGACCTACTATGGAATCGCTATGTCTGTAAGACGTATCTGTGAGGTCATCATGCGCGATGAAAAGTCAATACTTCCTGTTTCACATATGATGCACGGACAGTACGGAATTGATGGAGTAGTACTTTCAATGCCTGCCATAGTCGGAGCAAACGGAGTGGAGAGCGATATCCCGATCGAGCTTAACGGAGAAGAGGCATTAAAACTCAAAGAATCAGCGGATTCACTCAAATCGATAGTGGAAGGACTGGAGCTTTAATCAGCAATAGTTAGAAATCTAAAACTTCCCTAAAGTACTACCATTTTTATATGAAAAGTAGTATAATTAAAATGTTTGCTAGGAGGTTAGATTTACAATGAACGAACGAAAAGAAATACGTCAGGAATTCCTGACAGGAGAGAGAGCACTTTTCAAGAGTGAAAATCTCGATATATATGACACTATTTTTGACGATGGCGAGTCTCCGCTCAAGGAGAGCCATGATATCATGCTTGACGGCTGTTTTTTCAGATGGAAATACCCGCTTTGGTATTGTAAGAATATCGAAGTAAAAAACAGCACGTGGTTTGACATGGGACGTGCCGGAGTATGGTACACCGACAATATCTTGGTAACAGACTCTATAGTAGAGGCACCGAAGAATTTCAGACGTTGCAACGGCCTTACACTTAAGAATGTCACATTCCCGAATGCACAGGAAACACTCTGGAGCTGTGACAATGTAGAGATAGAAAATGTCTCAGCCAAGGGTGACTATTTCGGCATGAACACAAACAATCTTAAGATGAATAATTTCCAGCTTGTCGGAAACTATTCGTTTGATGGCTGTAAGAACGTTGAAGTACACAACTCAAAGCTCATCTCCAAGGATGCGTTCTGGAACACGGACAATGTCACGGTGTATGACTCATTTATCACAGGTGAGTACCTTGGCTGGAATGCAAAGAACCTTACACTTATTAACTGCACGATCGAGAGCCTTCAGGGACTCTGCTATATCGACAATCTCGTGATGAAAAACTGCAAGCTCATAAACACAACTCTTGCATTTGAGTACTCTACAGTCGATGCTGACATATGCAGCAAGGTGGACAGTGTGCTTAATCCTACAAGTGGAGTGATAAGGGCAAAAGAGATCGGTACACTTACCATAGAAAAAGACAAAGTAGATCCGTCAAAGACAAAGATTATCTGTGAGGGGAACTAAAGGCTATGTATGATTTTGATGAAGTTATCGACAGAAGAAATACAGACTCGCTCAAATGGGATGTGGCGGAAAATGAGCTTCCGATGTGGGTTGCCGATATGGATTTTAAGACCGCACCACAGATCATAGATGCCATATCACAGCGCGTTGCTCATGGAGTGTTCGGATATTCCATCATTCCTGATGAGTGGAATGAGAGCTATATGTCCTGGTGGAAAAGACGCCACGGCCTTGATATAGAAAAGGACAGCCTGATATTCTGCACAGGTGTTGTCCCGGCTATATCGTCTACAGTCAGAAAGCTGACCACACCGGGCGAGAATGTGCTCATCATGACACCTGTATACAATATTTTTTTCAACTCAATATTCAATAATGGTGTAAATGTTCTCGAAAGTCCTCTCGGATACGGGAACGGCAGATATTTTGTGGATTATGAGAGGCTTGAAAAAGATCTTTCCAATCCGCAGACAACTTTAATGATTTTTTGCAATCCACACAATCCTTGTGGTATAATATGGACAAAAGATGAGATAAAGAAGATAGGTGCCCTGTGCAAAAAGCACAATGTCACAGTCATATCGGATGAGATACACTGCGATATAACAGCACCGGGGAAATCATACGTGCCTTTTGCATCAGCGTCACAGGAGTGTGCAGATATAAGCATTACCTGCATCGCACCGACAAAGTGCTTTAACATGGCAGGACTTCAGACAGCAGCGGTCATGGTACCGGACAAGTTCCTGCGGCATAAAGTATGGAGAGCGTTAAATACCGATGAGGTAGCAGAGCCGAATGCATTTGCAATCACAGCAGCAGTTGCGGCATTTACAAGGGGTGAGCCGTGGCTTGAAGAACTGCGCAGTTATCTGTGGGAAAACAGAAAATGCGTGTGTGAATTCGTGGAAAAAGAACTGCCACAGATCCATGTTGTTGATGGTGATGCCACATATCTTATGTGGCTTGACTGCAGCAGCCTGACAGATGATTCGGTAGCATTTACACGTATGATAAGGGAGAAAACAGGTTTATATATTTCCGATGGAGCCGAGTATGGTGGCAACGGCAGATATTTCGTCAGATTAAATACAGCCTGCCCGAGGTCGGTTTTAGAGGATGGACTTAAGAGGTTGAAAACAGCGATAAATGGGTAAAGACGATTTTTCTTTTGAGCAGTTTTGCGAAGTAATAACAGAATTTTCACCGTGTATGGATGATTATCCATATGTATATGATCTGCAAAATGACAGGTATTTTATTTCGAAAAAGGCACTCGAGAGGTTTGCAGTGCCAAAATGCCTGTTTAATGATGTGCAAAAGACACACTCAAAGTTTGTCTATAAAGAAGACCAGCAGATGCTTGTAGATGATCTGAGTGCCATGATACGCGGTGACAAGGATGAACACAATATGGAGTACCGCTGGCTCGATCATGATCAAAAGCCTGTATGGATCAACTGCCGCGGACGCGTCATAAAGGATGGATTTGGAAAGCCAAAATATATGATAGGCTGCGTAAATGAGATCGGACTTGAGGCAAAGGCTGACAATGTGAGTGGTTTTATGCAGAGTACCGCCATACAGCAGGCACTTGACAATGCGCTTTACGATCCGTCTACAGGATGGATACTTCGCATAGGCATAGATGGCTTTGAGGGTATCAATCAGACTTATGGCAGGGATTACGGCAATCATGTCATAGAGGTGGTTTCGGAGTGTATTCGCAGATGCTTAAACGATCATCAGTCGGCATACCATATAGTATCTGAGGAGTATATCATCATAGATAAAGGCGGCAGGGATACAAAAGAGGAGATCTACGAACTATACCGCAGGATACGTCGTGAGATAGAACTTGAGATCCAGAAGGACAATTATGACCTGGTATACACCATATCGGCTGGTATCATCTCATATCAGAAGATGGGAAAGCCGGGTTATGAGGATGTCATGAAATACTCCGAGTTTGCACTCGGTGAGGCGCGCAAGATGGGAAAGAACCAGTTTTACGTGTTTGATCAGGAGGATTATGACAGATTTTTACGCAGAAGAGATCTGCTTATTGATATGCGAAAATCCGTGGCTGACAACTGCAAGGGATTTGAACTTGTATTCCAACCGATCATGACAGGAGGAAAAGATGATGTAAGCCTGTTTGCAGCAGAAAGCCTGCTTAGGTATAAGACCAGCACAGGGGAGCATGTCTCACCGGTTGAATTTATCCCGATCCTTGAGGAGAGTGGACTTATCATACCTGTTGGCAAATGGATATTTGACAGGGCTGCGTGTATGTGCAAAGAGTGCCAGAAGATATATCCACGCTTTAAAGTCAGCATCAATCTGTCATACGTACAGATTTTAAAAAGTCAGGTGTTAAACGATGCTTTAAATTCCATCGCTGATTACGGTGTAAGTCCTGACAGCATCATTATCGAGATGACGGAGAGCGGTTATCTTGAGGATACAGCTATAGTCAGAAAGATGTGGGACAGATTGAAGAAATTCGGTTTCCTTATTGCGATAGATGATTTTGGAACAGGATATTCAAATCTTTCAAGCATCAGCCAGCTTGCACCGGATATCATAAAGATAGACAGGGGATTTACGGTAAAAGCCTTGTCACACACTTATGAAAATCAGCTTATGGCAAATATCATAGAACTTGTACATAGCATAGACTTAAAGATCTGTCTCGAGGGTGTGGAAACAAAAGATGAACTTGACACACTAAACAGGATGAAGCCAAACTTCATACAGGGTTATTATTACAGCAAACCTTGTCCAAAGGAAGAATTCAAAGAAAAATTTATCAAGAAGTAACATAAAAAAGACCGGTGATCAGCCGGTCTTTTATTGAACATTTATGGCATACAAATATCATGCATACGTTTTGTTTCTGATTCGATAGTTAGTATAACCTAACTGATATTAGTTGTCAACAACTATACGAAAAAAGTTAAAAAATTATAAAAATTATTATTTTGCAAAAATATGACGCAAAAGCCACAATATATGGTATAATGCTAACAGCAGTAATACATTTATGCAAAAATACAAAAATAAATACTCATGGGGGTAATAGAAATGAGAAGCAATGAATCATCAGAAAACTATTTAGAGACTATACTTATCCTTAGCGAGAAGCTTCCGGTGGTACGTGCTGTCGATATTGCCAATGAGCTGGGATTCAAGAAATCAAGTGTGAGTATAGCTATGAAGAACCTTAGGGAAAAGGGAAACATCACAGTAAGTGATGCAGGCTTTATTACACTGACAGAGTCAGGTAAGCAGATCGCTGAGATGATATATGAAAGACATGAACTTTTATCAGAATGTCTTGTCAAGCTCGGAGTGGACAAAGAGATCGCTACAGAGGACGCATGCCGTATCGAGCATGTCATCAGTCCGGAAAGTTTTCAGGCAATTAAAGATCATGTACATAAGCTATAGTATACAGTACAAAGCTGGTAGATAGTACGGCAGACCGGTGCATATGCACCGGTCTTTTTTCGTGAGCATAAATAGTTATGTGTTTTTTGTACGGCTGTTCAGACGCAGGTTAGATACCACTCTGTCAAGCTATGCGCCACAATGTAGATCAAAGATGGTGCGAATATATAATAAACACCAACCGCTGCGTCTTGCGGTAGCGTACAATTTCATATATAATAAGAAATTAGCGGATTTAAGATTTTTCGTAACTGTTTAAGTTTTAAGTATCTTTACAGTTGCAAAATGCAAGCTGCAATTTTTCAATACAAAATATAATAACAATAGAAAAGGGTAAGGCGATGAAAAGAATTCTAACGTATCTTAAGGAGTACAAAAAAGAATGTATATGTGCTCCGCTTTTTAAACTGCTCGAGGCTTCCTTTGAGCTTATAGTGCCTCTTGTAATGGCAGCGATCATCGACAGTGGTATAGCAACTTCTGACCGACCATACATCTGGAAGATGGGCGGAGTGCTCGTACTGCTTGCGGCAATCGGACTGACAAGCTCTGTCACAGCGCAGTATTTTGCGGCAAAAGCAGCAGTCGGATTTTCGACTAAGTTGCGCCACGTGCTGTTTGAAAAGATCGAGTCACTTTCGTTCTCAAAGATGGACACAGTCGGAACATCGACACTCATCACGAGAATGACCAGTGATATCAATCAGGTGCAGTCGGGAGTAAACTTAGTGTTAAGATTATTCCTTCGTTCACCGTTTATCGTATTCGGTGCAATGGTCATGGCATTTACAGTAAATGTCAGGGCGGCACTCGTATTCGTAGTTACCATACCGTTGCTTTCAATAGTAGTATTTTCGGTCATGGTAGCAACAATCCCGCTCTATAAAAAAGTACAGAGCGGACTTGATACGGTACTCGGACACACAAGGGAAAACTTAGAGGGAACACGTGTCATCAGGGCTTTCAACAAGCAGGAGGATGAGATTGAGGCATTTAACGCAGACAACACACTGCTTACATCCATGCAGCTTGTAGTAGGAAGGATATCGGCACTGACAAATCCTCTTACATTTATCATTATAAATATAGCTACAATAGCAGTTATCTTCTCGAGTGGAAAGCAGGTATTTGCAGGAATAATCACACAGGGTGAGGTGGTCGCGCTCGTAAACTATATGTCACAGATACTTGTTGAGCTGATAAAGCTTGCAAACCTTATCGTACAGGTGACAAAGGCAGTAGCCTGCGGCAACCGTATAGCAGATGTACTTGATATACCATCAGAGTTCACGGAGCAGAATCCACGGTATATCGATGCAAAGACAGGTGTGCCTGAGGTAGAGTTCGACCATGTATGCATGACCTACGAGGGAGCATCAGAGGAGACTCTGACAGACATAAGCTTCAAGGTACAGAAAGGTCAGACTATCGGTATCATCGGAGGAACAGGATCAGGAAAATCAAGCCTTGTAAACCTCGTTCCGCGTTTCTATGACGTATCAGGCGGTGCTGTAAGGATAGAAGGCAATGATGTAAAAGATTATCCAACCGTACAGCTTCGCGACAAGATCGGTGTTGTAATGCAAAAAGCAGTGCTTTTTAAGGGCACGATAGCAGAAAACTTAAGCTGGGGCAAAAATGATGCCACAGAGGAAGAAATGTGGAAAGCTCTCGAGGTGGCACAGGCTACAGAGGTCGTAAAAGGCAAAGAGGGCGGATTAAACTATGAGATCGAGCAGGGCGGAAAGAACCTCTCAGGTGGACAGAAGCAGAGGCTTACAATCGCAAGAGCTGTAGTAAAGAACCCTGACATACTCATACTTGATGACAGTGCATCAGCACTTGATTTTGCAACAGATGCAAAGCTTCGTGCGGCATTAAAGCAGATGCATGGAGACAAGACCATATTTATCGTATCGCAGCGTACATCATCTATCCAGTTTGCAGACAATATCGTTGTGCTTGATGATGGACAGATGGTAGGCTTCGGCACTCATGATGAGCTGCTTAAGAACTGTGAGACTTACAAAGAGATCTACGATTCACAGTTTAAAAAAGAGTCGGATATGACAGCAGGAAAGGAGGCATAAGATCATGGCAGAGAATAAAAACACAAAGAAAAAAAGCAAGATGAGCACCATGATGAAGGTACTCGGATATATGAAAAGATATATTCCGGTGCTGATCCTTTCGCTGGCACTTTCAATAGTTACAGTTGCACTTACACTTTATTTCCCGATCCTTACAGGACGTGCGATCGACCTTATCATAGGAAAGGGAGAGGTGGATTTTGCAGGAATGAGAGGCATACTGACCAAAGCGGCAGTGATCGTTGTGATCGCGGCAGCGGCACAGTGGCTTACCAATATCTGCAACAACAAAATGACCTATAATATCGTAAGAGACATAAGACGTGATGCATTTTTAAATATCGAAAAAATGCCTCTTTCATATATCGACAGCCATTCACACGGTGACATGGTAAGCCGTATCATCGCTGATGTAGACACATTCTCAGAAGGACTTCTGATGGGATTTACACAGCTTTTTACAGGTATCGCCACCATAGCCGGTACACTGATCTTCATGCTTACCATAGATGTGAAAATATCACTTATAGTAGTGCTTATCACACCTCTTTCACTGTTCGTGGCAAGCTTTATCACAAAAAAGACTTACTCTATGTTCCAGTTACAGACCAAAACAAGAGGTGAGCAGACAGCTCTCATAGATGAGATCGTCGGAAACCAGAAGGTAGTACAGGCATTCAGCCATGAGGATGAGGCACTTGAGCAGTTTGATGAGATAAACGACAGATTGCAGAAATGCTCACTGCGTGCTACATTTTTCTCAAGTCTTACAAACCCAAGCACTCGATTCGTAAACAGTATCGTGTATGCCGGTGTAGGTGTATTCGGAGCTATGAGCGCGCTTGCAGGCGGTATCACGGTAGGACAGCTTTCCTGCTTCCTGTCATATGCAAACCAGTACACAAAGCCGTTTAACGAGATCTCAGGCGTCATCACAGAGCTTCAGAACGCGCTCGCCTGTGCAGCACGTATCTTTGAGCTTATCGAGGAAGAGCAGGAGATACCTGACAACGCAGATGCCGTAACACTCGTTCAGGCAGACGGCCGTGTGGATATCGAGGATGTATACTTCTCATATGTGCCTGACAAAAAGCTCATTGAGGACTTTAACCTCCACGTAGAGCCGGGACAGAGAGTAGCCATCGTAGGACCTACAGGCTGTGGAAAGACTACGATAATAAATCTGCTCATGCGATTTTATGATGTAAACAGCGGACAGATCAAGGTAAGCAGTCACGATATAAGGGAAATCACCCGCGAGAGCCTGCGAAGCAACTACGGAATGGTGCTTCAGGAGACATGGCTTAAAAAAGGAACTATCAAGGAAAATATCATCATGGGTAAACCTGATGCTACAGACGAGGAGATCATCGCAGCAGCAAAGGCATCACATGCACATAGCTTTATCAGACGTCTGCCGAAAGGCTACGATACCGTTATCGCTGAGGATGGCGGCAACCTGTCGCAGGGACAGAAGCAGCTTCTCTGTATCACACGTGTTATGCTGTGTCTGCCACCAATGCTGATTCTTGATGAGGCTACATCATCTATCGATACCAGAACAGAGATCAAGATTCAGAAGGCTTTCCTTACAATGATGAAAGGCAGAACAAGCTTCATCGTAGCGCATCGTCTGTCCACTATCAGGGAGGCTGATATCATCCTCGTTATGAAAGATGGAAAGATCATCGAGCAGGGCAATCATGAGAGCCTGCTTGCGGCAAATGGATTTTATGCTAATCTGTATAATAGCCAGTTTGCGTAATGCTTTTTGCATAGTTGTTGGCTGAGTCTACGGAAATGCCGCCTCCTACACCTCTTGGAACTGCGTAAATCGCTTGTCCAAGAGGTGTAGGAGGCGGCATTTCCTTACGCTGAGGAGATATGAAAAAATTGACAGAAACTTTTTTCATAGAGTAAGGGGAGGTTGCACAACACTTCAATCGCCCCTGTCGAAAAAAAGCACCACGCAGAAGCGATTAGCGAAGCTGCTTAGTCTGTGTAGAATTATGTCTATAAAACAGCAATGCCCCGGCATGGAAGCCGGGGCAAGGCGGTGTCGCGCCATGGAGGGCGCGTAAAGCCGTTTGCGTCATAATTAAACCAATTAAAACATAATTCGTACAGAGACTTGGCAGCGTAGCGCTAGCTCTGTGTGGTACTTTTTTTCGGAAGGGGCGTAGAAATACTCCATAGCCTCCCCGTGGCATCAGCCAAGAAATATAAGCTGGAATTTTACTGCTCCTGCGCCTTATAAGAATACGCATTCGACATCTTCGCCGCATTATTCGTCAGCGTGACATCCTCCCTGTAATAAGCAACAACTGGAGTACCCTTATCGACCGCATTGAAAAGTGACTCTGCAAAAGCAGGCGGCACATTGATACATCCATGCGAGCCGGAAGTCTTATAGATATCGCCACCGAAAGAGCTTCTCCAGCTTGCATCGTGAATACCGATATTGTATGCAAAAGGCATGAAATAGTTTACAGGTGAAGAGTAGCCCTCACCGACAAGAGTGGCATCCTGCTGTTTGTATACAATCTTATATACTCCATCGACTGAGCCATTGCTGCTTGAGAGGTTTCCGGATACAATATCAGACTCCATCACCAGAGAACCGTCTTTGTAGTACCACATGTGCTGTTTGGTGTAGTCGATCTCTATATATGTATTACCGATATCATCGGCACCGCGGTAAAGTGCAGTCTGCTCGTAAACAGGTTCTCGCTCTACCGGCTTTCCTCCCTCGAGATCCTCAAGGAGCTGTGCCTTTTCATTTTTCTTGCTGACAACCCATCCGTAGTCACCACCACCGATCTCTATAGTGTCACCGGATGATGTTTTAAAAGAACGCTTGCGTCCGTAGGTGTTGTAGGTAGAAGCAAGATACTGGACATATTTTGTCACTTTTTCATCATCAATGGAAACTGAGCCATCGTCACCGATATTTAACATATCAAGGATCTTGGCGGAATCAAGCTTCTCATCGGCACCTTCTATGTCATAGGTCACTGTGGCTGAGGTGTATTTGTCGAGAGCATCTTTTTCTGTTGTGATAACCTCACTGTCTGTGGTAACGGCAGGAGTCTCGTAGCAGTCATCACTGAGAGTAAGCTCTGAGACTTCATCATCCAGGCAGTTCTTGACTTCGGCAAGTATCTGGTCATAAATAGGCTTGTTGCCGGGCTTTTCATCTATCACACTGTAGCTGCCGTCGCTTATCTCGATGCGGGCATCCTCAGGCTCCTCGATATAATCATCACTGAATATGTCAAGAGCCTTTAACTGTTCCTCAAGCTTTGTATCATCATATTTGGATGAGGCTTTCAGATCATAGCTGTAAGATTTGAAAATGCTTGCAGGCCATGTAAAAGCATTCTGTGACTTGAGGATTTTTTCCTCATCACCGGTTGAGACATATTCATAGGAAAAGTCAGGTCCTTTCAGTGAAAATGTGTTGCCTTTTCGATCTGTTATTGTAAGCATGTAGTCGCGGCTTAGCTCTGTGTTGCGCTCAACTGCCTGATCTGCGGTTTTTCCACTGTATTTTACGGAGTTGATCTTTGTATGCCACAGGTAGTGGCTATTGAAATACAACGCAAAACCAAGATAAACAGCTAAGAGCACACCGCAAACGGCTGCACATGCTATTAATACTTTTTTCTTCATGTAAGATAGACCTCCTGATGTTAAGTATTACTGGTTTTTATGAAGATGGGACACATCCATGTAATCAGGGAGACCGTTTTTGTATGAGACAGGTACTTCTCCCTGGATCAGAGGGGTAAGATATTCGATAAGAGGAGCACAGATATCGTTTCCTTCCTCGTTTATCCATTCTCTTGGAACCGATTTAGCCTCGTTTGCGATATCCTTTATGGCAGAGTAGGTATACTCTACAGTGTAAGGATCGTTTGAGGTGCGTTTTAAGCATACCATAGAGGCTGTTATGCCGGCTGCGGCAAGCTCTACACCCTTTTGTCCCTGTGCAAAGGATTCCTCGATATCTGTAAGGGAAGCAAGGTGTGAGGCACATCTCTGGAGTACATTGATCTCAACCGAGCGTACTTTTACACCGATATTTTCTTTTACGATGAACTCGAGGGCTTTTCCTGCACCGCTTAACTGCTGATGACCGAACTGGTCTGCAACAGACTCTGATGATGTAATGTATGATCCATCTGCGTCATGTATGCCCTCTGAAACTGCAACAATTACATTGTTTGTGGTTGTAAGGGCTTTTTTGATGTCAGAGATAAATTTATCCTTGTCGAAATCCACCTCCGGCAGATATATAAACTGGGGAGCTGAGCTGTATCCGTTTCGCGCGAGTGCTGCGGCTGCGGTAAGCCAGCCTGCGTCACGTCCCATGATCTCCACGATAGTTACGCTTTTTACGGCATAGATAAATGTATCATGAGCGATCTCGAGCATGCTTGAAGCGATATATTTGGCGGCTGAGCCAAAGCCCGGGGTGTGGTCAGTCATGCAAAGGTCATTGTCGATAGTTTTTGGAATACCGATAATTTTGACAGGACTGTTGATTTTTTTCGCGTAATCGGATAACTTTAATACAGTGTCCATGGAATCATTTCCACCTATATAAAAGAAAGCTTTGATACCAAGCTTGTCAAACTGGTGGAAGATGAACACATATGGTGAATCGTCATCTTTGTAATCAGGGAGCTTGTGTCTGCAAGAGCCAAGGTACATCGCAGGTGTGGTCTTTAGCTTCTGCAGGTTTTCCTCATCTGAAAAAATATCTGTGAGATTGAGATAATTTTCATTTAAGATACCAAGGATTCCGTTTATGGAACCATAGCAGATATCGTATTCGGATGAATTCATGACACCCGAGATAACACCGGCTAAGCTGGCGTTTATTGCAACGGTTGGGCCGCCTGACTGGGCGACGATACAGTTTGACTGATTCATTATTTTCTCCTTATTATATATAAACTAGTAATAAACAGTATAGATTTTAGTATTAAATATGCTTTTTATCAAGGGAAAAACATGAAAAATACAATCTTAAGAAATATAAAGAGGATTTGACTGGATTTTGTGCACATAGTGTAGTACTATTGTTGTATACTATTTGGACAAGGCAATATGAGTCCGGATGAAGAGGTACATAAATGAAAAATGCAAACAGGGGACAGATAGTTATAGAGTGTCCGAACACGATTTTTCATCTTTATGTCGAGAACGAAGAGGAATTGTCAAAGGTGCAGGTGTTTATGAACAACATCAGGCACGTCAATACTCTTGGTGTCAATGACATCTACAACTGGTGTAACAGACAGAAGGTGGAATACAGGACATCATTTAACTACGATAACAGACTTACTTTAAAGAAAATGATAAAATCTTACATATTTTACTTCCGACACAAGATAAAATATGCATATAGGACGATAGAGACATGAGATACCCTGAGTTTTTAAAAGAAAATGGAAAAATAGGTTTTGTTGCACCTTCAATGGGATGCACGACAGAGCCTTATAAAAGTGCGTTTGACAATGCGATAAAGAAGTTTAATGCTATGGGCTATGGTACGATAGAGGGATCTAACTGCCGTTGTGATATCGGCATCGGCATAAGCAATACACCCGAAAAATGCGGACAGGAGCTTAACGAGAGCTATCCATCTTTAGACAGTGATGTGCTTATATCGTGCGGTGGCGGAGAGCTTATGTGTGAAGCGGTGCCGTATATTGATTTTGACATTATAAAAAAGGCACGGCCGAAGTGGTACATGGGCTATTCTGACAATACGAATTTCACTTTCCTTTCGGCAACGATCGCAGACACCGCCAGCATATACGGACCATGTGCGGGGACATTTGGCATGAAAAAATGGCATGAGTCGCTTCAGGATGCATTTGATCTGCTCTGCGGCAAAAAGACTGTTTTTACCAATTACCCAAAATGGGAGCTTGAGTCCATAAAGGATGAGGATGCACCTTTTGTCGGCTACAATCTGACAGAAGAGTCCTGCATCAGCTCCATACCGGCTGTTACTAAGGAAAACGAACCGATAACATTGAGCGGCAGACTGATAGGCGGCTGTATGGACTGCCTTGTCAATCTTTGCGGAACATCCTTTGACCATGTAACGGATTTTGCAGATAAATATAAAGATGATGGTATCATATGGTTTTTAGAGGCATGTGATCTTAATGTCATGGGTATGAGGCGTGCAATCTGGCAGATGAAAAACGCAGGCTGGTTTTCTCATGTAAAAGGCTTCCTTATCGGACGCCCGCTGCATTTTGGCGAGGAAATGTTCGGAATAGAGCACAAAGAGGCACTTTCGGCACTACTTAAAGAGTACAATGTTCCTATTATAATGGATCTTGACATCGGGCATTTGTCACCGATGATGCCTGTGGTGTGCGGTAGCATGGCGGATGTTAAGTTTGATGGAAGTGAATTTTCTATCGAGTATAAAATGCTGTAGATTAAGGAGGCATAAAATGAGTAAAATTAAAAATAAAGCAAAAAGCATAGTATGTACAGTGCTTGCAGCAAGTATGCTGTTTACGGCAAATCCGGTAGTTTTTGCAAGTGATACACAGACTACTCAGGCAGCAGAGTCTGAAAGCAGTACGGACAGCGGCACTGCCGGTGCAGAGGCAAATGATAATGTAGTTATCGATGAGAATGACAAGCCATATCTTTGTCTTGGAGCTGATCTGACACCTGAGCAGCGTTCAAAGGTGCTCGGATTTATGGGAATTGAGCTTACTGATTTCGATAAATATGATGTGGTTTATGTAAATAATGATGAGGAACACAAATACCTCGACTCATATATCAGCTCAAGTGAGATAGGAACAAGATCACTTTCCTCAGTGCTTATCACGAAGGATGACAAAGGCGCAGGACTTAGTATTTCTACCCACAACATCAATTACTGTACAGTAGGAATGTACAAGAATGCACTTGCCACAGCCGGTATCACAGATGCAAAGATCATCGTTGCAGGACCATCACCTATATCCGGAACAGCCGCACTTGTGGGTACTTTCAAGGCATATGAGGAGATGACAGGTAAGACCTTAAACGAGGATGTAGTTGACGCATCACTTGACGAGCTTGTCACAACAGGAGAGCTGAATGAGAGCATTGACGGAGATTCGCAGGATATCGAGGCTATGATCGCTGACCTTAAGCAGCAGCTTGCAGACGGTAAACTCGAGACGGAGGAGCAGATCAAAGAGGCGATAAAGGACGCTGCAAAGGACTATGATCTTGAGCTTTCTGATGATGATATCTCAAAGCTGACGGATCTTCTCATGAAGCTTAAAGATGCGGATATCGATTGGGATTCAGTAATAAATCAGGCATCAGACTGGGCATCAAAGCTCGGTGACAAGATAAATGATCCAGGATTCTGGCAGAAGGTCGGAGATTTTTTTGCAGAAATATGGGATAAGATTAAATCTATATTTAGCTAACACAAAATTAATAGTCCGTTTTATTGGACTGGTAATATGAGATACTCCTTTTAACAAGAGCGTACAAAGCATGTTGAAAGGAGTATTTTATTATGAAGGAATTATTATCAATCATCGTGGTATCATTTATGGAGGCGGTAGGTTTTATAGGCTTTATCGCAGGAGTTTTAGGGATAGACCTGTCGGATATGGGGCATGGCAGGTTTGCGGGGCTTATTACTGGTGTGACAGCACTTGTATTTATATTTATCTGCACATATTTATATATAAAGCAGGACAGAAAAAATAAAATGCTGGTTAATTCAGAGAAAAATCCGGCAGAAAAAGAGCAGGGAGAAAAAGAACGGGTAAGACCATACACACAGATACGCGGGAAGAGTATGCAAACAGAATATACAATAGCATATAAGCTTGGAACGTGTCGAAAAAGCGCAAAAAACAGTATGTGTGCATAAAAAAATTAAAATAATTCCATGATATACGTTGATACAAAAGTCATATTCTATTATAATTAAATGGATAATGGGTTGATATAAGAAGATACACATATATCAGATAAACTTTGTATACATACAGAAAGATGGGATTTAATGATTAAAATAAACAAGTTTCTAGCGGCTTCCGCGATCACGCTTTCGCTTGCGGTATGTGATTTTGCTCCATACAGCAGTATGGCAGTATATGCGGATCAGGCGGCAAAGGTCATCTGTGATGAGAGATACTGGGTGGCAGCCCGAAGCGGACCGGGAACCGACTATGAGTTAGAGCATAAGCTTTCAAATGGCAAGGATATTACCATATTGGAGGAGACGAAGGGGACAGATGGCAAGATATGGTACAAGGCAAAGTACAATCTTGCTGCAAATAACGAGGAATGTGTCAGCTACATCAGATCGGATTTTGTATCGGTAGCTGGGGAGTCTGCGGATGGACAGACCTCGGCAGATGGTACTACAGGCACAACATCTACAGATGACGCGGCAAGTACACAGACTGCTGACAGTGATAATGCGATAGCTGTTTACGCGGCAAACGGTGCGTATGCCACAGGCTCCATTACAGGCGGCAATGTATATGTCAGAAATGCAGCCGGCACGAGCGGAACAACAAAGGTAGTTTCCCTAAACTGGGGACATACCGTTGATATAATCGGTGAGACGAGAGTAAACGGAGTAGTCTGGTACAATGTAACAGGTACATTAAACGGCAAGAGTTTTACAGGCTGGACTATCAGTACATATCTGAAAGTTACATACAATAACAGCGCAGACAATTCAGACTATGCAGCTACTTTGAAAAACGCTGGTTTTCCTGACAGCTATATAGCAAACCTTACAGCTCTTCACAACAAATATCCGAACTGGACATTTGAGGCGGTAAACACAGGTCTTGACTGGAATACGGCTGTTGCAAACGAGAGCATCAATGGTCTTAATCTTGTTTCAAAATCGGCTGATAATGCAAAGAAATCCACAGCGTCAGGTGCTTATAACTGGAGCACAAATACATGGACAGAGTACGAGCCGGGATGGGTGTCTGCAAGCAGTGAATATATAGCATACCTTATGGACCCGAGAAACTTTTTGGATGATACCAATATTTTCCAGTTTCAAAGCCTTGCGTACAGCTCTAATGAGGCGATTTCAGGTGTGCAGTCCATAATAAAAGGTACATTCATGGAAGGCACAAAGAAGTACTCCAACAATGGAGAGTCAATAAATTATGCGAATACATTTATGGATGTGGCAAAGAGCAGTGGCGTGAGTGCATATCATCTGGCTTCAAGGGTAAAGCAGGAGCAGGGAACAAACGGCACAAGCCCGCTTATCTCGGGTACATATTCAGGATATGAAGGATATTACAATTTCTTCAATTTCAACGCTACAGGAAGTACAAAGGCACTTATATACCAGAATGGTCTTAAATATGCAAAGAGTCAGGGCTGGAATACACGAGCTAAGTCGATAAGCGGTGGAGCTGTAAAGATAGGAGCCAATTACATAAATAAAGGTCAGAATACCCTGTATTTTGAGAAGTTTAATGTGGTAAATACAAGCTCTCTTTATTTCCACCAGTACATGGCAAATGTCACAGCGGCTCTCACAGAGGGACAGAGCGTGGCAAAGGGATATAATGACAAAAATCAGGCATTTACGTTCAAGATCCCTGTATACAATAATATGCCGGCATCAGCGGTTGCATTTAATAAAGCCGGTGATACGAACAATTATCTGCAGTCTCTGTCTATCAGCGGAATTTCGCTTACACCGGCATTTAACGGTGCGACAACAAGCTATTCGGCTGTAGTATCTAATTCTATCAGCTCAATAAACGTTTCGGCTGCAGCAGTATCAGGAAGCAGCACTGTATCAGGAACAGGAAGCTATTCACTTGCGGTCGGCAGCAACACGATAAAGATCAACTGTAAGTCGCAGAGCGGTGATACACGTACTTACACTATCACAGTCTCAAGACAGACAGCCCCGGCTGATAACGGAAACAACAATAATAACAATAGCAATAACAACACAAATACGGATGTAAATATTTCCTCATCTTCATACAAGATAGGCACATACATTACAGGAATTTCACCTGATACATCTGCATCCACATTCCTTAAGAATATTTCAGTATCTGCCTCAGGTACTGTTAAGTTATTAACAAGTGGTGGCTCTGAAAATACCGGAAAAGTCGGAACAGGAAATAAGGTGGCTGTATATGATGCCTCAGGCGATCTCAAAAAGACATATGAAATTGTCATATACGGAGATGTAAACGGTGACGGATCGATCAATGCGCTTGATATGATAAAACTCAACCGTCATATATTAGGAAAGAGCAAACTGTCGGGCAGTTATCTGCAGGCAGCAGATGCCAACAGGAAAAATGATGGCGGAAATGCACTTGATATGATCATTATGAACAGACATATCTTAGGAAAAACAAAGATATCACAGAATTAGGAAACGTGAGGAAGAAGATGAAGAAATTATTTGGATATATATTATCGTTTACGATGGTGTTAATGCTTATTGTTACACCGGCTGAACATGTGTATGCACAGGGCCTGGGACTCAACGTAAGCTCCAGCTCTGTAAGTGTTGGAAAAACCGTAAAGGTAACGGTGTCTATGCCGTCAGGGTACTTTGGAACAGTAGTTGTTACGAGTTCAGATGAGGGAGTTCTCTCAAATGGCGGTGACGGTGTATGCAATATAGGTGATGCCGCATCTTACCCGACATCGCAGTCATTTACATTTACTGCAAAAGGTGCCGGAACCTGTACTATCAAAGCATATTGTACGGTCGTAGGTGATGCAGAGGGAAATGATGCCGGAGGAACGATCACAGGATCAAGCACTACGGTTACGGTAACATCCGGTTCGTCAAACAATGGCGGATCAACAGGACAGAACGGAAATAATAACAATGGTGGGGATAATACAGACCAGCCGGATGAAAGTGACAAGGAACCGGAGAAATCATCTGATTCTTCGCTTAGCTCGCTGATCATCTCAGCAGGTTCACTTTCTCCTGAATTTGCAGCAGGAACAAAGGATTACACTACAACAGTAGATTACAGCGTAAGCAGTCTTGCAGTTACCGCAACACCGGCAGATTCAAAGGCAACAGTTACATCAGTTACCGGTAACGATTCACTTGAAGTGGGCGAGAACACGGTAAGCATTGTTGTTACAGCCGAAAATGGTGCAACAAGCACTTATAATATAGTAGTTACACGTAGATCAGAGGATGATCCTGAGAACTCCGATCAGCAGGAGAACTGGAAAAAGTTTGACATAAACGGTACAGAATGGACCATGATAAATGATATCCCGGAGGATATTGTACCGGAGGACTTTGAACATTCAAAGACAGTCATAGACGGACTTGAGTACAATACACTTCACTCTACATTTGGCGATATCACACTCATTTATATGCAGTCAGACAGTGGAAGCAGCCTGTTTGTGTATGATGCAGCGCAGAATGCAGCATACGATTATGTGCGCATCAATTCAGAGTCACATTTTATCGTTGTACTTCTGGCAAATGTAGATGATGTGCCGGAGGGATACAATGAAGTTTCTCTTTCTATAGAGGGAAAAGGTGTCGTAACTGCATATCAGTCAAAGGACGATAGCACAGATAAAGATTTCTATCTCATATATGCCATGAACGATCAGGGCGAGAACGGCTGGTATACATATGACAGCGTGGACGGAACATACATAAGAACTGATGTCACAGTTCCTACGGTAGCGCAGGAAGAAAATGATACTGCAAAGAATGAGCTTATCCCGGGCGTAGAAAACAAGTACCTTGCAGTTGTAGCAACTCTTGTGATAATAATCATCATTTTACTCATAATACTCATAGTTACAAATGTCAGAAGAAAGAACAAAGACGTTGAAGACTATGACGATGAGGATGAATACAGCGAGGGCGAAGACCTCGAAACAGATACTTCTGATGATGAATATGACATGATAGATCCTGAGTCAGAAGAAGAGCACAGCGAAGCAGAGGACGATCAGGACGAAGATCAGGCAGAAACAGATGATACCGACGAGACGGTTGAAGCTGGCGATGCTGAAACTGATGATGTCAATACGGATATCGATGATATTGATGAAGTAGATGATGCTGACGAAGCAGATGATACAGACGAAATAGATGATGCCGAAGCAGAAAATGTAGAACCTGAAACAAATGGAGATGCACAGGAAAGTGCGGCAGATAAAACGGAGCTGGAGGAAATAGAGACAGAAGATGTTAAGTCAACAGATGACGCAGAGAATACCGAAAGCGAGCAATCTGACATAAATGAGACTGCAACCCCTGCGTTTGACGATACAGAAAGTGCAGATATTGAGTCTGATGCAGCAGAAGAAAATCCTGTCAATGATGAGGACGAAATACTCCCTCAGATAGATATCAGCTCAGTTATGGATGACTCTTCTGAAACAGTAAATGAAACAGAAGAAGCAGAACCTGTCGTTAGAAGAACCGTAGAGATCAAAGGTGAAGAAGAGTCTATCGAACAGCAGGTGCAGCAGGCTCTCGATGAATTTTCAAAGAAAGATGAAAGCACGGAGAGTGCAACTTCTGCTGATGACAATGATGATCTTGAGATTATTGATCTGAATTAATTTTACAAAAATATGAAACCGGAGGAATTGACTTGAAACCATATACAGCTAAAGCTAAAAAAGCAATAGATTTGGCTGCTCGTATATCTAAAAAAATGAATTACAACTATGTGGGAACCGAGCACATACTGGCAGGACTCATAAAAGAGGGCACCGGTGTGGCTGCTGAGGTTCTCGCGGCTGCAAACGTAGAGTACGACAAGCTTATAAAGATGATAGAGGACCTCATCTCATTAGGTGAAGATGTTGAGGTGCTCGATCGTGATGGCAATTCTCCAAGGACACAGAGAGTTCTTGAGAGAGCACAGGAAGAAGCGGACAAATACCAGTGTGATGAGGTCGGAACTGAGCATATACTGCTTGCTATTCTTTCGCAGGGAGATTGTGCAGCAGCGCGCCTTTTAAATACAATGGGTGTAAACGGACAGAAGATGTATGTTGACATCCTTGTGGCAATGGGCGAAGATCCAGCCAGATACAGGGAGCAGATGCAGAGAAACCGCAATTCCTACGGATCTGCCACACCTACACTCGATCAGTATTCGCGTGATCTGACAGATATGGCAGACAATGGAATGCTCGATCCTGTGATCGGCAGAAAAAGAGAGACAGAGCGCGTTATACAGATACTCTGTCGTCGCGGAAAAAACAATCCATGTCTCATCGGAGAGCCGGGAGTGGGAAAAACAGCCATAGTTGAGGGACTTGCGCAGGATATCGTAAGCGGAAATGTGCCTGACATCTTACAGAATAAGAGACTGGTGTCTCTTGATATGTCAGGACTTGTTGCAAAATCAAAATACCGCGGTGAGTTTGAGGAACGCATCAAAAAGGTAATTAGTGAGGTGTCAGAGGCTAAGAACGTACTTCTTTTCATAGATGAGCTTCACACAATAATAGGAGCGGGCGGAGCCGAAGGCTCGCTTGATGCCTCCAATATTTTAAAACCGGCACTTGCCAGAGGCGAGGTGCAGGTGATTGGTGCTACAACTATCGAGGAATACCGCAAATATGTGGAAAAAGATGCGGCACTTGAGAGACGTTTTCAGCCTGTTACGGTTGAAGAACCAAGCATTGAAGAATCAATAGAGATACTTTCGGGATTAAAACCTCTTTATGAGAAACACCACAATGTGATCATTGACGAAGAGGGTGTAAAAGCAGCGGTAAATCTCTCAGCAAGATATATAAGTGACAGATTTTTACCTGACAAGGCGATAGACCTGATGGACGAGGCGGCAGCCAGACTGCGCCTTAAAAGCCTTACTTCATCTGATGAGCTTTTAGAGCTTAAAAGTGAGATAATAGATGTTCAGGAACAGGTTGAAAAGGCGTTGCAGGACGGTGACATAGATGGAGCCAGAACTTTGATGGAGGCGAAAGAGTCACTTGAGGATAAACAGCAGAAGCTTATCAAAAAATCTCACCGCACAGGCAAAAGAAATATGCCTGTAGTGGGCGAAAATGAGATAGCGGATGTGGTTTCCGGCTGGACAAAGATACCTGTAAACAAGCTGACAGAGAGTGAGGCAGGACGTCTTGCCAAGCTTGAGGCTACCCTTCACAAGCGTGTTATTGGACAGGAAGAGGCTGTATCGGCAGTCGCAAAGGCTGTAAGGCGTGGCCGTGTGGGATTAAAAGATCCTAAAAAGCCTATAGGCTCATTCCTGTTTTTAGGACCTACAGGTGTAGGAAAAACAGAGGTTTCAAAGGCACTCGCAGAGGCAGTATTCGGCAAGGAAGATGCCATGATCCGTGTTGACATGTCAGAGTACATGGAAAAGCACAGTGTATCAAAGATGATAGGATCACCACCGGGATATGTCGGACATGAGGATGGCGGACAGCTTAGTGAGAAGGTCAGACGCAATCCGTTTTCCGTAATACTTTTTGATGAGATAGAAAAAGCTCATCCTGATGTGTTCAATATACTTTTACAGGTGCTTGATGATGGAAGGATCACTGACTCACAGGGACGTACAGTGGACTTTAAAAATACCATAATCATCATGACCTCAAATGCAGGAGCTTCGTCTATTATAGAGCCGAAACGCCTTGGATTTGGTGCCGGTGAGGATGAAAAGCAGGATCATGAGCGCATGAAGAACAGCGTTATGGAGGAAGTGCGTCGTATTTTTAAGCCTGAATTCCTTAACCGAATAGATGAAACTATCGTGTTCCGCGCACTTAACAAGGATGATATGAAGCATATCGTGACTATTCTGGTAAAAGAGCTGCAGCACAGATGTAAGGAACAGCTCGATATAGACCTGACTGTCCGAGACTCGGCAAAAGCGTTTATCGTAGACAAGGCATATGACAGAAAATACGGTGCGAGACCTCTTAAACGCAAGATCCAGGAGGAGATAGAGGATCGCATGTCTGAGGACATCATAAACGGAAAAATAAAACGTGGAGATAAGGTAATTATTTCTACGAAAAACAAACAAATTTCATTGACTGTTGAGTGACAAAAGACTTATAATTGATATATAGTAATTATTCACTACAGCGACATGCACCGACGCATGTTTTGTATGAAAACGTTATAAAAATATAGCTACGGGAGGATAAAAATGGCTGCAATAAGTGAATTAATCCGTACTGAGGAGAATGGAAAGCTCAGCTTCGGAGATTATACATTGGCTGCTAAGGCAAAACTCGATAATTATGAGAAGGATGGAGATATCTACAAGGTAAAGACCTTTAAAGAGATCACAAAGCTCGAGAAGAACGGACTTTTCGTATACGAGTCAGTTCCGGGAACAGCGGTTATGGATTTCGAGGAGACTGCGGACACAGTAAGCTTTACAGTTGAAGGACCTGAGGATGCACAGATCACTCTTGGATTAGAGGAAGAGACAGAGTACGAGATCGATATAGCTGGAGCTGTAGCAGGTACCATGAAGACAAATCTTGGCGGAAAATTAAGCCTTAGTGTTGAGCTTGAGGGTGTTGATTCTATAGATATCAAAGTATCAAGAAAATAATGATTTTTATTAAGCCCGGTGTAAAAGCCGGGCTTATTTTTAAGACAGGAGACAAAAGCATAATGGCAAAGACAAAGACATCTGTATTTTTCTGTCAGGAATGTGGTTATGAATCGGCAAAATGGATGGGGCAGTGCCCGGCATGCAAGGAATGGAACACATTCGTAGAGGAAAAAATAGACAAAAAATCCGTAAGCTCTTCGGGCAAAGTGCGAAAAGAGGCTAATGATGTAAAGGCAGTACCTCTTTCTGCGGTAAAATCATCACAGGAGGAGCGCGTTGCAACAGGCATGGATGAGTTTGACAGAGTGCTCGGAGGGGGAATAGTAAGAGGCTCGCTCGTGCTCGTGGGAGGAGATCCGGGAATAGGTAAATCTACGTTGTTGTTACAGATGTGCAGACTCCTTTCACAAAAGAATGTACCGGTGTTGTATGTATCGGGTGAGGAATCACTGCACCAGATAAAAATGAGGGCGGTAAGACTTGGAGAGTTTACTGATTCGTTAGAACTTTTATGCGAGACAAATCTGGATATCGCAAAGGAAGTGATTTCGCGCAAAAAACCGGAAGTGGTAGTTATCGATTCGATACAGACTATGTATAATGAAGAGATTTCATCGGCTCCGGGCAGTGTTTCACAGGTCAGGGAGACTACAGGAGTGCTCATGCAGCTCGCAAAGACGCTCGGCATATCTATATTTATAGTAGGACATGTGACCAAAGACGGTGCCGTTGCAGGACCGAGGACACTTGAGCATATGGTAGACACCGTGCTTTACTTCGAGGGTGACAGATATGAGTCCTACAGGATATTGCGAGGCGTAAAAAACAGATTTGGTTCCACAAATGAGATCGGTGTCTTTGAAATGAAAACAGAGGGACTTGTGGAGGTGGAAAATCCGTCTGAGTATATGTTAAGCGGTAAACCGGAGGGAGCATCCGGCTCTATAGTTACATGCTCACTGGAGGGCAGCAGACCGATACTGCTTGAGATACAGGCACTTGTATGCCATAGTTTTTTTAACAATCCAAGAAGAACGGCAAACGGAACTGACTATAATAAAGTAAATCTGCTCATGGCGGTTCTTGAGAAAAGAGCAAACATGTCTCTTTCGGACTGCGATGCATATGTGAATATTGCAGGTGGTATCAGAATGAATGAGCCGGCAATAGATCTTGGAATAGTACTCGCCATAGCTTCCAGCAAAAAGGATATTATAGTAAGTGACGATACTATATGCTTTGGTGAGGTAGGACTCAGTGGTGAAGTGCGAGGTGTGACCATGTCGGAGCAGAGAGTAGCTGAGGCAAAGAAACTTGGCTTTAAAAAGTGTATCCTTCCAAAGGTATGTCTGACGGGGGCATCACATATAAAAGGTATTGAACTGATAGGTGTGTCCAATATAAAGGAAGCGATAGATGCTATAAGATAAATTGTTTACAAAAATCAGATAATTTAGAAAACTTAGGCTCGCGGGTGGAGTTTTACGTCTTTTGTTAAATGTGCGATTTTGCATTGACATTAACAGGGGCAGGTGTTATTATATCAAAGCTGACTCGTGAGCCACATTGATTTGGAGAGCTCCGGACTGGCAAATAAAAAAGTTCTTGACAAACACATAACAGTTTGATAGAATAAAAAAGCTGTCGCAAGACAGAGGCTCACAAAGAGCTGAACAAAAATAAAAAAGTTCTTGACAAAAGCGAAACGGTTTGATAAAATAAACAAGCTGTCGCAGAAAACAAGACAGAGAACATTGATAACTGAACAGTGAGAAACCTTGAAAGATTTTGAGAATCAA
>CAVABC010000004.1:27600-82855 GCA_963586665.1 Acutalibacteraceae bacterium | reverse complement strand
GTCAAAAGTCTGAAAGGAGACAAGCAAATATGAGTTATACATGGAATCTTCCAACAAAAGTTTTATTTGGAGCAGGAAAAGTAAGGGAACTTGGGAAAGAAAATATGCCGGGAAAAAAGGCATTACTTGTGATTTCAAATGGAAAATCCGTAAAAGAAAATGGTGCACTTACATCAGTAGAGCAGGGGCTGACAGCAGCAGGAGCAGACTATGTTATCTTTGATAAAATTCAGTCAAATCCATTGGAACCGACAATTATGGAGGGTGTATTATGTGCCCGTGAAAATGGCTGTGATTTTATCGTAGGCTTGGGTGGCGGTTCTGTATTGGATTCGGCTACGATTATTTCTGCCATTGTACCTCAGAAAGATGGCAGAGTCTGGGATTATGTTCAGGGCGGTACAGGCGGAGGAAAAACACTGACAGAACAGCCGCTGCCTTATATTGAAATCACAACCAGTGCCGGTACAGGAAGTGAGGTAGACTGCTGGGGTGTTGTAACAAATCCAGACACGCATGAAAAAATAGGATTTCAGGGAGGCTATCCTGAGCTGGCTATTGTTGATCCGGAGTTAATGTTGTCTGTACCTCCAAAATTTACAGCATATCAGGGATTTGATGCACTGTTTCATAGTGTGGAAGGATTTTTGTCAAAGTTCTGTAATGAAGCAGCAGAAATGGTAGAACTTACAGCTATCAGAAATATAGCAGAGTATCTGCCTCGTGCAGTGAAAGATGGACAGGATATAGAAGCAAGAACGAAAGTTGCATTTGCAAATACAATGAGTGGTTATTCTATGGAAGAAAGGAGCTTCGGTATGAAATGTAAAATAGCTGCTATTCTGCTTTCACTTTCGATATTGTCGATTGCTGGCTGTAGCGCATCGGATACGGGGGAGGTAAATAATAATCACCCTATTTCGACACAGGAATCAGTAGACATAAGTAGTGCTGAAATACAGGAACAATCGGAAACTCTTTCCACAGAGCCGGATGGGGATATGAAAAATATTGTACTTGGTTCTGTGCCGGATGAATATTATGGCAAAGCAACACAGCAGGGTACATTGGAAACTTTTACTTACGATACAAAAGACTATATTGGAAATGAAAAAGCAATTAAAAGTCAGGCAACCGTTTATCTGCCTTATGGATATAATCAGAATGATGATGAGACAAAATATAATATTCTATATCTTCAGCATGGTGCTTACGGAAATGAAAGAACATGGATGTATGAGTATGGTGATAACTTCAAAAATATGATAGACAACATGATAGAAGATAAACTGATTCCATCATTGATTATTGTTATGCCTTATCTTCCGTCTGGAAATGACTGGTATCATGATACAACTCCGATTTTTTATTCAGGGGAATTGAAAAATGATTTAATGCCGGCCGTAGAAAGTTATTATCATACATATGCAACGAGTACCACGGATGAAGGATTTGAAGAGTCCCGTTCTCATCGTGCATTTGGAGGCTTTTCTGCGGGAGGAACAACTACATGGCGGGTATTTCTTGAAGGAATGGATCGTTTTGAATATTTTATGCCTATGAGTGGAGGTTTGACGCTTGGAGGAGATGGCTCAACTGATGTGGCTGATGCCACTACGATTGCAGATGCGGCGGAGGCTTCCGGCTATGATAAGCGTGAATATTATGTATTTGCTGCAACAGGAACAAAAGATGTTGCATATCAGGGCTTAACAGCACAGATGGAATATATGAAAACACTGACAGATGCGTTTGACTATACAGACAAAGGATTTACAGACGGTAATCTGATTTATTACACAGTAAAAGGCAATCGGCACGATTATCAATATACTTATGAATATGTTTTTAATGGATTGCAATGCCTGTTTTCATGGTATGAAGGGGTGAACTGAATGAAATAGAAATAACAACGAAACAGGGCGGAATTATCCGCCCCATTTTTATAGTGCAAGAAATAAAACCTACAGCGCATTTTCCACTATTTTCTCATCATCATTTTGAATTTCATTTGTACTTTTTTCTCGTTTGCGATTGATAAACAGTGTGCGGAATATCAGTCGGGCGAGTGGTCCTACGATTATAAGCTGCAGTGGCAGTGCCATAATAAAATTTTTGCAATATGCAGTAATATAATCAGGTATGAAATTTGCGGTAAAACCATGTCCGTGATATACACCGATAATACTTGCAAAAGCAACCTGCCATATTACGGTAAAGGTCTGAATCGCAAAAATTATAAAGATAGAGCGATCGCCCGGCTGAACAACTCTGAATGCACACATTTTTGCCAGATGACCGGATACAAAATATGCGAGCAGTCCAATGATTATATATTCGATCCACATGCTTTTTAAGGCGATAAGAAAGGTTGTGTTTGTAAAATTTCCGGTTGCAAGCACCGTGTTGTATAAGGTCATGAAATAGACCATCATCCATGCAGTAATTGCAGTAAAAAATATTGATTCTACTCTTGTTTTTGGCATAATTTTCATCCTTTCCGACAACAAAAAAGACAACAAATGCTGCCCGTCCGTCTGACAGTGGACAGGTGACATTTATTGTCTTGTTTATGTCTTTGATATTTATTATTTTTACACCTTTTGTATTTTAACAGATAAATAAAATGAAAGTCAAGTAAAACAATAAGGATCATCTGTGTTGACAAAATCCATAAACATATTACAATTTATTTATAGTCCGTTTTCGGATTATATTGTATTTACACGGGAATTAAAGACATACAAAAGGAGAGAAAAATATGGAGTATAAAGAATATAAGAATATAAAATTATCCAGACTTGGTATGGGAAATATGCGTCTGCCATCTACTGACGCAAAAAATCCGAATGCACCGATCGACCATCCGGAAGCGATAAAGATCATCCGTCGTGCATATGATGAGGGCATCAATTATTTTGACACGGCCTATATTTACAATGATGGCGATTCAGAAAAATGTCTCGGTGAGGCGATGAATGTTTTTACGCGTGACAGCTATTATATCGCAACCAAATTTTATATTGATGCAACACCTGATTATGAGGCGGTTTTCGAGGAACAGTTGAAAAGACTTCAGACGGACAGAATAGATTTTTATCTGCTGCATTGTCTTACGGATGCAAACGCTGATAAATATTTAAACAGCGGTGCGATAGACTATTTCCTTGAGCAGCAGAAAAAGGGACGTATAAGTTATTTTGGTTTCTCAAGTCATGCCGGAGTCGATACACTCAGACGTTTTGCATCTCATCATTCATGGGATTTTGCACAGATACAGTTAAATTATTATGATTGGAATTATTCGTCTACTAAAGAAGAATATCAGATTTTGGAAGAAAGAAATATTCCGATCATGGTCATGGAGCCGGTAAGAGGTGGAAGACTTGCAGAGCTTACCCCTCAGGCAGAGGAAATACTTAAGGCGGCACACCCGGACTGGAGTATTGCAGCATGGGCACTTAAGTTTGTAAAAAGTCTCCCACAGGTACAGGTCATCCTTTCGGGAATGAGCACAATGGGACAGCTTGAGGATAATCTTGCCACATTTTCTGATAATGAGAGCTTTAACGAAAAAGATACGGAAATCCTTATGAAAGCCTGTGATATGTTCAAAAATCAGATACAGGTGCCTTGCACTTCGTGTCGTTACTGTTGCAGCGGATGTCCGATGGAGATAAATATTCCTGATTACCTTAAACTTTACAACAGCTATAAAGTGGACGGACAGTGGGCACTTTCAGGTGCTTCGGAAATCGAGTCAAAGGGCAAACCGGCTGACTGCATAGGCTGTGGTGCATGCACAGGTCATTGTCCGCAAAATATAAATACACCTGAAATAATGAAAGAAATTGCGGGGCTGCTTTAAAACAGATGACTATTGAATAAAGTTTTTAGGCTGTTTTAACCGTTTTTCATAAAATAAATGATCAGCTGGACAACAGTCTGAAAGTGTTCTTGTAAAATTCTATCAGTCCATCATCGCGCATTTTCCATAATTCATTGGACAATGCGCTGCGGTCTGTATTCAGATAGTCTGCAAGCTGCTGGCGGTTAAAAGGTATATTTGTAGAGAATTTGGTTTACAGATCTCAGGTGGGGCTAAAAAGTAATCACTGCTTCAGCAATTTACGTGATGCGCAGTAGCTATATATACAGGCAGCTATTTCTGCAATCCAGAATGCATACCAGCCGTGTGTGATGCCGAAAGTTCTTATGAAAAACAATAGGCATGGAATTAGCAAAACTAACTGACGGATAGCTGCGCTGAGCATATTGACCATGCCGTTTCCGAGTCCGGAAGCAAAGTATCCGCATAAAATTGTGACAGCGGCAAACACAAAGGAAATGGAAATAATTCTGAGTGCCGGAATACCAAGCACCAGCATTTCAGGACTTGCGGAGAATAGCTGCAATAATTGTTTTGGTAAAGCACAGAAGATTATTGTTCCACATAAAGCAATCACAATTCCTGTCGGAAGCAGGACTTTCCATGTCTGATGTACACGTTCTGTTTTTTTTGCACCATAATTATATCCAACGATAGGTATTGCAGCCTGTCCAAGTCCGTTAATTGGCATCATAAGAAAGTTTTGCAGTTTATAGTAGACTCCGAAAAATGCAACGGCTGTTGTGGAGACGCTTAGCAGCATAATGTTTACAACAAAAGTCATAACACTTCCGATTGCCTGCATGATAATGGTTGGAAGTCCTACGCGGTAAATGTCCGCGACATCCTGCCAGTTAAAATGATAGTTTTTAAAACTTACATGGATAAGCGGATTTTTAAAACGATTAAAAAGTAAAGCGGCAATCGCTCCTGCAATCTGCCCGAGAACTGTGGCAATAGCAGCACCTCTTATTCCCATTGCAGGGCATCCAAACAATCCAAAAATCATAATTGGATCAAGAATAATATTAAGCATAGCACCAATGATCAGGGATATCATTGATAATACGGTATCTCCGACAGCCTGTAACAGTCTTTGACCGTAGGTTTGAAGGAAAATGCCCCAGCAGTAAACCAGATTGATGGAAAGATATTGCCTGCATAGTTCCTGTAATTGTGGTTCTGATGTGAGCTTAGATGCAATAGTACCGGAAAAGAAAATCCCTGTTACGGAAAAAATAAGCGATGTAATAAGCATTAAAAATAATCCGGTTGTGGCAGCCTGACAGGCTTCCTGTGTTTTATGCTGTCCAATTTTACGGGAGAGTAAGGCATTTAATCCTACAGCAGTTCCGACTCCTACCGCGATCATCAGAAATTGGATAGAATATACTAAAGAAGCCGCAGTTAAAGCAGTTTCGGATAATTTCGCTACAAACATACTGTCAACAATATTGTAAAGAGATTGCACAAGCAGTGACAGCATAAGAGGAACTGCCATGGTATATAGTAAAGGCTGGATTGGCATATCTGCCAGTTTGTTTTTTGTGTTCATAAGACCTCCTGTTTTATCTGCATGTATCCAACAAACGTATGGTGGCAGGTTTTGTAAAAAAATAAGCGCGAAATCTGCGAGGATAAGCTGTTCCTCATGATTTCACGCTTTAAAAGCCGGCTTGGTTTCTTTATTTCGTGCCTATTATAATGCATAAAAGAGAAAAAAATCAAGTGAAAAAATCAAGAAAATTTTTGTTTGACTTTTTCAAAAAATAAAAATATAATAATTCACGAACGAGTAGCAAAATTGCGTAAATCCAGTTTTGTTGCTCGTTTTTTTGCGTAGAAAAAGGAGGATTAAGTTAAAATGGCAGAAAGTAACAGAATGAAGGAAATGCCGGTAAATAAGCTCATGGTACAGATGGGAATACCCATGATCTTATCTATGGCATTGCAGGCGGTTTACAACATTGTGGACAGTGCCTTTGTTGGAAACATGAGGACAGGAAGCGAGGCGGCACTTAATGCGCTGACACTGGTGTTTCCGGTTCAGATGCTCATGGTGGCGGTCGGAATTGGAACAGGTGTGGGAACAAATGCACTTCTTGCAAGAACGCTGGGGCAGGGAAATGATAAAAAGGCTGCAAAAGTAGCAGGAAACAGTTTATTCCTGGGAGCAATTATTTATGCGGTATGTCTGTTGTTTGGAATTTTTGGAGTAAAAGCATATATTTCATCACAGACAGTTGATCCGGAAGTTATTTCAATGGGAACAAGCTATTTAAGAATATGCTGCATAATTTCATTTGGAATTATTTTCTTTTCACTTTTTGAAAAACTGTTACAGGCAACAGGACGTTCACTTTATTCCACGATCGGTCAGGTTGTGGGAGCAGTGGTGAATATTATCCTAGATCCGATCATGATCTATGGTATCGGACCAGTTC
Organism: Acutalibacteraceae bacterium; assembly: GCA_963586665.1. GTDB lineage: Bacteria > Bacillota > Clostridia > Lachnospirales > Lachnospiraceae > Roseburia. Next base: position 76,522 of record CAVABC010000004.1, on the reverse strand, counting down.
CTGAAATGGGAGTAAAAGGTGCTGCATATGCAACGGTAATCGGACAGGTCGCATCTGCGGTACTACTGTTTATATTCCATATAAAACTTAATAAAGAATTCGAGCATGGAGCAAAATATATGAAGCCGGATGGAAGGATTATAAAGGAAATATATTCTATCGGACTTCCGGCAATTATTGCACAGGCACTTATGTCTATCATGGTTTATGTGATGAATTTGATCCTGAAATTCAGTCCATCGGCACAGACCGCATACGGATTATTCTATAAAGTACAGCAGTTTGTACTGTTCCTTGCCTTTGGACTAAGGGATGCGATCACACCGATAATTGCTTTTGCATACGGAATGCATAGTAAAAAGAGAATTCAGGACGGAATAAAATACGGACTGATCTATACGATCGTGCTTATGATCGCTGGTGTGGCGATTACAGAGGTTTTCCCGGGAGCTTTTGCAACTTTATTTAATGCCGGACAGTCAAGAGAATATTTTATCGGGGCAATGAGAATTATTTCCATCAGCTTTATTTTTGCCGGAATAAATGTGGCATATCAGGGAATTTATCAGGCATTGGACGGTGGTATGGAATCGCTTGTGATCTCACTGCTCAGGCAGCTTGTGATCATATTACCGCTTGCAGGCATTTTCTCAGTTTTTGCTAGAAACGGACAGATGGGAGTTTCGCTGATCTGGTGGGCATTCCCGATAACAGAGATCGTTGCATGTCTTGTGGGTTATGTATTTTTAAAGAAAATTAAAAAGAACAAAGTGGAAAGTTTAGGTTAAGGAGGATATGGTTATGGCAAGGAAGATCATTACAATAAGCAGAGAGTTCGGAAGCGGTGGACGTTTTATCGGTGAAGAGGTGGCAAAAAAACTTGGCATTGCCTATTATGACAAGGATATAATCGGACAGATTGCCAAGCAGTCTGGCTTATCACCTGAGTATATCAAGGAAAATGCTGAGCTGTCTCCGAAAAAAGGTTTGTTCGCCTATGCTTTTTCAGGTCGCGATATTACAGGAAAATCAGTGGAAGATATAGTGTATGAAGCACAAAGAAAAGTTATTTTGGAAATCGCTGAGAAGGAAAGCTGCGTGATCATAGGAAGAAATGCAGATTTTATCTTAAAGGTCAGGAATGATGTGCTGAATGTATTTATACATGGAAATATGCCGGAAAAAGTACAGCGTATCTGCAAATTGTATAATGTCACGGAAGAGGAAGCTGAAAAAATGATAGCGGATATCGATAAAAGGCGCAGAACAAATTATAATTTTTATACCGAACAGAAATGGGGAGAGGCAGCCAATTACACATTGTCTTTGAACAGTTCTATGCTGGGATATGATATGTGCGAGAAAATCATAATGGATTGTGTGGGATTATAAATTGCCGCAAAAGTCTTTCAGAAATCGTTCATTTAAAGTTTATAGAATTTTATATTGACAACACATGAGTGGAAATATATAATCTAACCTAGTTAGATAAACGGAGGTGCACTATGGCAACAGATAAACAAATATCGAATATATTGCGACAGATGATGTCTGCACATCCGACAGAGTTTTTTAAGCACATGGATGATACAAGAGCTGGTATCGGTGCAGTTTTAAGGCTGCTTTATACAACGGATACATCTGTTACGGCAGGAATGATCAGCAATAAACTTGAGATCAGTACAGCCAGAGTAGCAGTACTTTTAAAAAAGATGGAGGCTAAAGGTCTTATCACAAAAGAAAAAGATCCGATAGATGCCAGAGTGACTATTGTAAAGCTGTCTGATTTTGGAAGGCAGACCATTGAAAATATGTGGCAGGAGGTCAGAACCCAGATGGGAAAAGTCATCGATGAGATCGGTGAGGACAGACTGCTTGAATATATAGAGATAAGCAAGGAGATCCGCAGCATAGTTTCACCTCCGGCACATCCTTTCTAAGAGAGGCAGGACTTGTCTTAATAAAAAGTTAAATACAAAATATGTCAAAAAACAAGTGTGCAGTTATTTAGATTGTGCACTTTGTTTTAAAACAAATATCTAACTTAGTTAGTAAAAGGTTAGATAAATATAAATAAAGCATAAAGGAGTGATAAACAGATGATTAAATTATTTAAAAATCTAAGAAAGCAGGAGTGGGGACTTATCGCACTTGCACTTGTTTTCATAGTGGTACAGGTGTGGCTTGATCTGACGATGCCTGACTATATGGCTGATATTACAAGGCTTGTACAGACAGATGGAAGCACCATGAGCGAGATACTTACAGCAGGAGGCAAAATGCTTTTGTGTGCGCTCGGAAGCCTTATAGCGGCAGTATTTACTGCAATGTGCGCTTCAAAGATTGCCACATCATTTGCGGCAACGATAAGAGGTAAGCTGTTTTCAAAAGTGCAGTCATTTTCTATGGAAGAGATAGGTCATTTTTCAACAGCCAGTCTTATCACAAGATCAACAAATGATGTGACACAGATACAGATGCTTATTGCAATGGGACTTCAGATGCTCGTAAAAGCACCGATCATGGCAGTTTGGGCTATCTTAAAAATCTCAGACAAAAAATGGCAGTGGACATTTTCAACAGCGGTTGCGGTAATTGTACTGCTCATTGTTGTAGGTGTATGTCTTATGCTTGTAACACCGAAATTCAAAAAAATCCAGTCGTTGACGGATGATCTGAACCGTGTCACAAGAGAAAATCTGACAGGACTTTCGGTTGTCCGCGCATACAATGCGGAAAAATATCAGGAAGATAAATTTGAAAAAGCAAATGAAGCACTTACAGGAACAAACCTTTTTGCACAGCGCACACTGGCATTTATGATGCCGAGCATACAGATAGTGATGAGCGGTCTTACGCTGGCAATTTACTGGATCGGTGCTGTGCTTATAAATGATGCAGGCATGGTGGATAAGGTTCAGATATTTTCCGATATGATGGTATTTTCACAGTATGCTATTCAGGTTGTCATGGCATTTATGATGCTTGTCATGATATTTATGATACTTCCAAGGGCGTCAGTTGCAGCAAACCGTATACAGGAGGTGCTTGATACAAAACTTACAATAGAAGACGGTATCGGAGCAAAAAGCAGCCGGGACAAAGTCGGAGAAATCGTATTTGATAACGTGTCTTTCAAATATCCGGATGCTGAGGAATGTGTGTTAAAAGACATTTCATTTACTGCAAAAAAAGGCGAAACAGTCGCGCTTATCGGAGCTACCGGCTGCGGAAAGAGTACCGTTATAAATCTTATTCCGAGATTTTATGATGCAACAGAAGGTACGGTATCTGTTGACGGAGTAAATGTAAAGGATTACTCACAGAAAGAACTTAGAAACAAGATAGGCTATGTTTCACAGAAGGCAACACTTTTTACAGGAACAATAGAGTCAAACGTGGCATACGGTGACAATGGAAAAGGTGATGCATCGGAAGCAGATATAAAAGAAGCACTTGATATAGCACAGGCGAGCGAGTTCGTGGATTCACTAGAGGATGGAAGTAGCGCATACGTAGCGCAGGGAGGCTCAAACTTCTCAGGAGGTCAGAAACAGAGAATGTCAATAGCCAGAGCGATAGCCAGAAAACCGGAAATACTGATCTTTGACGATTCATTTTCGGCACTTGACTATAAGACCGACAGAGTATTAAGGGAGGCACTTGCGAAATCGTGTAAAAATTCAACGAGGATAATCGTTGCACAGCGAATTGGAACAATACGTGATGCCGACAGAATAATCGTGTTTGAGGATGGAAAAATCGCGGGAATGGGTAAACATGAAGAACTTATGCAAAACTGCGAGGTATATAAACAGATAGCACTTTCACAGCTTTCAAAGGAGGAACTTGCGTAATGGAAAATAAACAGTATAAACTAAAACAGCGAGGTCCGATGGGACGATCAATGGGAGCAGGAGAAAAGCCGAAGGATCTCGTAGGAATATGGAAAAAACTGCTCGGATATTGCAAAAAATATATGGCATTTCTTATAATCGCCGTTATTTGCGCATCGGTTGGAACTGTCTGCACACTTATCGGACCGGATAAACTTTCGGATATGACAGATGAGATCACAAGCGGTATTATGAGCGGATCAATGGATATGGACAAGATCACAAAAACAGGTCTGTTCCTTGTAAGCCTCTATGTACTTAGCTACATTTTATCAGCGGTGCAGGGCTGGATCATGTCAACGATCACACAGAAGGTTTCAAAACGCATGAGGTCAGACATATCGCACAAGATCAACAGACTGCCAATGTCTTTTTACAATAAGACCACAACCGGAGATGTGCTTTCACGCGTGACAAACGATGTTGATACGATAGGACAGTCCTTAAACCAGAGCATAGGAACACTTATCACAGCGGTGATCCTGTTTATCGGAAGTCTTATTATGATGATAAAAACAAATATAGTGATGACACTTACCGCAGTAGGCGCAAGCCTGATAGGGTTTGCGATCATGTTTGTGATAATGGGACGAAGCCAGAAATACTTCAGAAGACAGCAGAAGCATCTTGGAGAGATAAACGGACATATCGAGGAAATATATACAGGACATACCGTTGTAAAAGCATATAACGGAGAGGAAAATGCACAAAAAACATTTGACGAGTTAAATGAAAAATTAAAACAGAGTGGTTTTATGGCACAGTGCCTTTCTGGACTTATGATGCCTATCATGAGCTTCATAGGCAATCTCGGATATGTGGCTGTATGTGTGGTCGGTGGAGCGATGGCTCTTGATGGAAAGATCAGCTTTGGTGTGATCGTGGCATTTATGATGTATGTCAGATATTTCACACAGCCGCTTTCACAGATGGCACAGGCAGTACAGTCAATGCAGTCAGCCGGAGCGGCAGGTGAGCGTGTATTTGAATTCCTCGAGGCAGAGGAAATGGAAAATGAGGATGGGAAAATTGAAAAACTCGATAATGTAAAGGGCGAGGTTACATTTGAGCACGTAAGATTCGGCTACGAAGATTCAGACCGCATCATCATACATGATTTTTCCGCAGAGGCAAAGCCGGGACAAAAGATCGCAATCGTAGGACCGACAGGTGCAGGAAAATCAACTATGGTAAATCTGCTCATGAGATTTCACGAGATACAGGGCGGCAGGATAAGCATAGATGGTGTGCCAACGAATGAGATAAAAAGAGAAGCTGTTCATTCGCAGTTTTGCATGGTATTGCAGGATACATGGCTTTTCGAGGGAACAGTAAGGGAAAATCTGATCTACTGCACACCGGATGCGTCCGATGAAAAAATGAAGCAGGCATGTAAGGCTGTAGGACTTGATCACTTTATCAGGACACTTCCGGATGGATATGACACTATATTAAACGATCAGGTAAATCTGTCACAGGGACAGAAACAGCAGCTTACCATAGCAAGGGCAATGATAGCGGACAAACCTATGCTCATACTCGATGAAGCAACCTCGTCCGTTGATACAAGAACAGAGCAGCAGATCCAGAATGCCATGGATAAACTTATGGAAAACAGAACCTCTTTTGTGATTGCACATAGACTTTCTACCATAAAAAATGCAGATCTTATACTTGTGCTCAAGGACGGTGATATAATAGAAAGTGGTAATCATGAAGAACTCATGAAGCAGAACGGATTTTATGCATCATTGTATAACAGCCAGTTTGATCAGGCTTCATAATAACATAAGGAGGACTCTATAGACATGAACAGTAGATATATAACAATAGAACGCGAATACGGAAGCGGTGGTACACAGATTGCAAGACTGCTTTCTGAGAGAACAGGTGTACCGTGTTACGGAAGAGAAATCTTAGAGAAAGTTTCAAAGGATAAAAACATATCTGTAGAAACTATCGAAAAGTATGAAGAAAAAGCGACAAACAGTATACTTTACTCGGTATACCTTATGTCGCAGATGTCAGCGGGAAATTCGGATATGCTCACAGGGGAGGGGCATATCTATATCGCAGAGCAGGAAGTTATACGTGAATTTGCGAAAAAAGGTTCGGCAATTTTTCTCGGACACTGTGCGTCAGAAGCATTAAAGGAATATGATAATGTGATAAAAGTATTTATCCGATGCAGCAACGAAGATATAAAAAGGCAGATGATCGCTGATACATACGGAATACCGGCAAATGAAATAGATGTTGTCAGACGCAAATTTGACAAGAAACGTTCCAACTATTACGGAATAAATACCGAGAGAAAATGGCGCGATTTCAATGAATACGACATAGTGCTAGATAGCGCGGCAATCGGTATTGAGGGCTGCGTGGATATACTTGAGGGCCTTTTAAAAAATTGAGATGAAATCCTGATGACACCAAAAGTGTTTGTTTAAAATGCAAAAGTGGTGGTATAATCCTATAGTTGAATAGTAAAGATCAAAATGGAGCAGGCAAAGGAGAGCATGGATTATGGCCAGACACACAAGGGGAGCAATCATAGACTCTTTCTGGAAACTTTTAAATGAAAAGTCTTTGGATAAAATCACGGTTAAAGATGTCATCGAGTTAGCTGAGATTAACCGAAATACATTTTACTATCATTTTGAAGACCTGTATGCGCTGCTTCATACCGTGTTTAGCGAGGAAGCAGATCGCTATAGATCTAATATAGATGAAAATGGCACATTTTATGAAGAATATATCAGGGCGGCCTCTGTTTTTATGGATAACAGGAATGCAATCATCCATGTGTACAATTCAAAGGGAAAAGGTGAACTGAATAAATATATGAAAGATGCATCTGATGATTTTGTGTCACGTTTTGTAAGAAAGAAAGCTAAGGGAACAGCATTATCGGATGAAGGAATTTCGTATATTACCAGCTTTTACAGCTATGCGATTGTAGGTATTACTATGCAGTGGGTTGAAAATGGAATGCCGGAATATCGCAAGAATCTGTTGAAGACAGTGTCGGAAACTTTTGAGGCAACTATAGATGTGATGATAAAGGATTATATTTTACACAATATTAAATAAATTCAGTCAAATAAGGCGAAGTGTTCGAAAACGAATACTTCGCTGTTTTTGTATGTGGATTTATAGAATGGATAAAATTAAAATGCATTTATGGAAATAATAAAGTAAGCACTAAGGAGGCAATGAGATGGCAGCAATTACGCATGCTGCTGAGCGTAAAGCGTTTGAAGTGGCTTTAGGTTCAGTAATGAAAAAGGTAGATAAAAACAGATCAGAAGGTTATGTGGAAATAGTCAATATGATAGAAAAAGTCCTGAAAGACGGATGGAAACCTGAGGCATATGATAGACTTCGTACTGCACTTGGTAAGGAGGGAAAATGGACACACTATTTTAATAATCTGTTGGATAATTGTGATATAGAATATTTAAAAGGCCTGATGATGTCTTTTGGGTATGAAGGTGGTTTTAGGGGATTTCGTGAAACACAGAAAAATGCAAAGAAGCTTGGAATGGATCATATTCCATGGATCATTCTGTTTGATCCTACAAGTGCCTGCAATCTGCACTGTACAGGATGCTGGGCTGCTGAGTACCAGCATACATTAAATTTATCATATGAAGATATGGACAGCATTGTGACTCAGGGTAAGGAACTTGGCATACATGAGTATGTAATGACAGGTGGAGAACCTATGGTACGCAAGAAAGATATTATTACCCTGGCTAAGAAACACAGTGATTGTGGTTTTATGATTTTTACAAATGGAACACTTGTTGATCAGGCTTTCTGTGATGAGATGAAAGAATGTAAAAATATTATCTTATCAATGAGTATTGAGGGATTTGAGTCGGCAACAGATGGAAGAAGAGGCGAGGGAACATTTAACAAGGTTATGGCTACCATGGATCTGCTGAGAAAAAACGGTATTCCATACGGAACTTCTATTTGCTATACCAGTGCAAATTATATGGATGTTACAAGTGATGATTTCCTTGACTTTTTAATCGAAAAAGGAGTTGCTTTTTCGTGGTATTTCCATTACATGCCGGTTGGAAATGATGCAGCACCTGAGCTTATCCCGACACCGGAACAGAGAGAATATATGTATCACAGAATACGTGAGGTTCGCGGGTATGAAGGCGGCAAGTCAATCTTTTTAATGGATTTCCAGAATGACGGAGAATTCGTAAGCGGATGCATAGCCGGTGGAAAATATTATTGCCATATCAATCCAAATGGTGATGTAGAACCTTGTGTGTTCATTCACTATTCAAGTGCAAACATACATGATAAATCATTGAAAGAATGTCTTACTCAGCCGTTGTTCCGCGCCTATCAGAAAGCACAGCCATTTAATGAAAATCTGCTTCAGCCTTGTCCTATGCTTGAAAATCCACAGATCCTCCGCCAAATGGTTGATGAGACAGGGGCGCATTCAACGGATATGATGAGTCCTGAAGCATGCGATCATCTTTGCGCAAAGTGTGATAACTATGCAAAAGAGTGGGAACCGGTAGCTGATAAACTCTGGTCATCTAATCATCCGGACTATAAGAAACAGTAATTTGGTTAAGTTAATAAAATGGATTAGCGAAGCATTCAAAATCGAATACTTCGCTAATTTCGAATAAAACAGGAAGCTGGTGAACAATGTGGAGAGATTAATGAGGGTAAAACAGGTTTACAGTATTTTTGCAGGGGGACTGATTATTTTTGGAATAACTTTGTTGATAAATCCAGGTATGGCTGCTGATGTCTTCTGCCGGATATGTGGTGTACTACTGCTTGTGTTTGGAATAGTAAAATTATTTGGTTATTTCTCAAGGGACTTACTCCAACTGGCATTTCAGTTTGATTTTGCTATGGGAGTTATTTCAAGTCTTATAGGATTTGTAATGCTATTCTGGTCAAAACAATTCATGGAGGCTCTTATTATAGGAATGGGAGTATTTATGCTTGCAGATGCATTGCTGAGAGTACAGACGGCAATTGATGCAAAAAGGATAGGAGTAAAACCATGGTGGCTTATTCTGATAATGGCACTTATTACAGCGGTAATCGGAACTCTGCTTTTCCTAAAGCCTTATAGCGGACTGGAGGGAGTTGTGATTTTAATAGGCTTAAATCTTGTCATTGATGGAATACTAAATCTTTTTGTTGTACAGAGTACAGTTGATGTCATTAGAAGAAAAAATGAGTGGGAATAGGTGATAAAATGAAAGTAGCAATTTTAACGGATACAAATAGTGGAATTGATGAAATAAATGCAGAGAAACTTGGGATTCATATAATCCCAATGCCTGTGCTGATAGAACAACAAACTTTTTTTGAAGGCAGAAATTTAACCAATGATAGCCTGTGTTCAATATTAAAATCAGGAACTAAAGTATATACATCACAGCCGGCTTTGGGAGATGTGATCAGTAAGTGGGAGAAACTTCTGAAACAAGGATACGATGAAATAATATATATTCCGATGTCAAGTGGACTCAGCAGCTCGTGTAATTGTGCAAAAGCGGCAGCAGAAGATTATGAAGGAAAAGTTTATGTGGTGGATAACCATAGGATTTCCGTTACACAGAAAGCTTCTGTTTTAAAAGCAAAAAAGATGGCTGATGATGGAGTTAAAGTTTCTGAAATCGCAGAGTATCTGGAAAAAGATAAATATAATTCTTCTATTTATGTGTCAGTTGAGAAACTTGATTATTTGAAAAGAGGCGGAAGAATAACACCTGCGGTTGCAGCTATAGCCTCAATACTGAAAATTAAGCCTGTTTTAAGTATTCAGGGAGAAAAACTTGATTCTTATGCAAAGATACGCGGGAATATGTATCGATGTGAGATGAAAATGCTTGATGCGATTAAAACGGATATTGAAACAAGATTCAGTCAATCGAACGTCGCATTGTTACATGTTGGAGTAGCCGGATTTGGAATCACAAAAGATCAGGCGGATAAATGGCTGGAAATGACAAAAGAATATTTTCCGAATGCAGATGTATATTATGATGAACTTCCAGCAAGTATAGGTACGCATACAGGACCGGGAACAGTAGGAATTGGATTGTCTGTTGATTATGAATAAAAATTAATAGGCGTTAGGGAGCGATAAATTTGATAACAAAAGAACATTTCGCAAAAATAATAAGAATATTATCTGTTCCACCGATTATGGGATCAATATTTATTCTTATCATAGCTTTTAATAAAAATAATATTTTCAGAAATTCAGCAGAAATAATAATTATGATTATATTATTAGGGCTTGTTCCTGCTTTGGCATATGTATTAAGCGGTCTTGTACCGAAAATCAAAGAGCAGGGGAGAGAAGGTCAGAGAAAACTTGCATTCATAACAAATCTTGCGGGATATAGTATTGCTTTGTTATGGGCAGTTTTTACAAATGTTGATAAGAATCTGCTGCTTATTTGCTTAACGTATTTTCTTTCGGTTGTACTTTTGACAATTTGTAATAAAGGACTTCATTTCCGGGCAAGTGGGCATGCTGCCAGTTTTACAGGACCGTTGATTTTGATGATTTACTTCCTGGGATGGAAAGTTATCATTCTGTCATTACTTGCGGCAGCACTTATCATATGGTCATCAATTTATTTAAAGAGGCATACAGTAAAGGAATTGGCTGGAGGAATGTTGGTAAATCTGATTGCATTTACACTTTCAGTAATAATAGTAACAGTTATTTGAAAATATAAACCTATTTTTTAGGGGCATGGACAAGCGTGTAAAGGAAAATTTAAAATTGTAAAACCGGAATAATGATGGTATTGTATTGTAAGCATATACAAAAGGAAATGGATTATTATGAAAAACAAATACAACAAAACCATCACAGCCTGTTTTGCAGGCTACATCGTGCAGGCAATCGTTAATAACTTTGTACCGCTTTTATTCCTGACATTTGAAAAAACATACCACATTCCGCTGTCCCAGATCACGCTGCTTGTGACCATTAATTTTGGTGTGCAGCTTCTTGTGGATCTGCTGTCAGTCGGATTTGTGGACAAAATAGGATACCGGGCATCAATGATAATTGCACATCTTTTATCTGCACTTGGACTTGTAATGCTTACAATATTACCGGAGATATTGCCGTCAGCCTTTGCCGGTATTCTTGCCTCTGTAGTCATTTATGCGATCGGAGGAGGACTTCTTGAAGTACTGGTAAGCCCTGTAGTGGAAGCGTGTCCGTCAGAAAATAAGGAAAAAGCGATGAGTATGCTTCATTCCTTCTATTGTTGGGGATATGTCGGTGTCGTTGCAATATCGACAGCGTTCTTTTATGTTTTCGGCATCAGCAACTGGAAGATTTTGGCAGTGATATGGGCGTTTGTGCCTGTGTGCAATGCCATTGTTTTCACAAAAGTTCCTATTGCATCACTGCTTGATGAGGGCGAGACAGGTCTTAGCATGAAAGATCTGTTTGGTATGAAAATTTTTTGGATTTTATTTATTATGATGATCTGCGCAGGGGCAAGTGAGCAGTCTGTCAGCCAGTGGGCATCTACCTTTGCAGAGCAGGGACTCGGTGTTACAAAGACGATCGGAGATCTGGCAGGGCCTATGGCATTTGCAATACTTATGGGATCTGCGAGGGCATTTTACGGAAAATACGGTGATAAAATAAATCTTGACCGTTTCATGATATTCAGCGGGATTTTGTGCATTATTTCATATCTTGGAATAGCACTTGTACCGGTTGCGGCAGTAAGTCTTATAGCCTGTGCTATCTGTGGATTATCGGTTGGAATTGTCTGGCCGGGAACCTTCAGCAAGGCTTCCGCAGCTCTGCCAAAGGGCGGCACTGCGATGTTTGCACTTCTGGCATTAGGAGGCGATATCGGCTGTTCTGGTGGACCGACTCTTGTTGGAATGGTATCAAGTCACATGAATGACAACCTTAAAATGGGAATTCTGGCAGCAGTTATATTTCCGGTAGTATTGCTTATCGGAATTAAGCTATGCAGAAAAGCTAAATAACAAAAAAGCTAAATAACAAAAATGACAAGTGGCGATCACTTGTCATTTTTACTGTCATTATTAAACTTTGTATCATCGGCAGATCCCTTGACGAGCTTGTATACAAAAGAGTAAGCCCAGATCAGAACAGGGATGATGATAGTTGCGGCAACGGCTGCTTTCCAGTAGCGCATATCGCTTGTGTGATCCAGCAGTGTAGTGATAAAAGCTGCAACATATAAAAGTAATAAAAGAATAGCACCGATCAGTGCCAGTATGCGTTTTATTTTCTTCATATATCATGGACTCCGTTCGCAATTAATTAAATATCATTAGTTATCCGCAGACTTTATATCTGATTTTTGAGCCTGCACATTAAATAAATCAGATATGAGTTATATAACTACATCATATATAAAAACGAAATTGACGTCAAGCGTGTATTTTGTTATAATACAGTTATTGTTCAGACGCAAGCTTGACACCATGCTGTCAAGCTATGCGCCATAGCGTAAATTATTGAAAGATTACAGCCCCATGCCTCATAGAGGCATTTTAAATGGGCTGTAATCGTTGCTTGTCGCACTGTAAGGTGTGACAAGTAACAAATAATCATTTTAAAAGATAAAGGTGGTATAAAAATGGCTTTATTACAAGAGTGGCACAAGATTGCCTACAATGACAAAGCAGATCAGGGAGAATTACAGCGTTTCTGGCAGCATTATTTCCTCTTAGAGAAAGGTGTATACGAGCAGCTTCTCACAAATCCTGACGAGGTAGTAGAGGGAACAGTTAAAGAACTCGCTGAGAAATATAATTTATCAATCATGGAGATGACAGGTTTCCTTGATGGAATTAACGACAGCCTTGTTACTCCAAATCCGATAGAGGAGATGGAAGAGGATACAAAGGTAAGCCTTGCATTCGATAAAGAGAAGCTCTACAAGAACATGGTAGATGCAAAAGCAGAGTGGCTTTACAACCTTCCAATGTGGGATGAGATTTTCGATGCAGATACAAAGCATGCACTTTACCTCGAGCAGAAGAAATCCGGAACAGTAGTAGTAGGCAAGAAGATCGGACGTAACGATCCATGTCCATGCGGTTCAGGAAAGAAATACAAAAAATGTTGCGGAAAAAATGCATAAAATACTTTACATATTAGAAAAATAAGTATATTATCAGTTTTTGTAAGGAACATTAAATAATACCTTAAATAAGAACAACACGTAGAAGAGAACAGTAAGTATATCCAAAGCGGCAGAGAGGGAGACCTCATAGGATAATGAAAACAGGATTATCTGATGAGTGGTGCGAGTTTCCCGGTGGAGAATATACCGAACACCAGCTCTGAGTGGCTTTAATACAGCCCGTTGACCACGTTATAGTCGAATGAGTTTCTGAATTATATTTGAAGTATATTTTCAGAAAGAATGTGGGTGGAACCACGGTGATTAGAATTATCGTCCCCGATATCGCATATTTTATGTGATGTCGGGGATTTTTGATATGTGAAATTATTTTGCAACTTTCAATACAGCAAAAAGGTAAGTATAGTGATTATACAGTTCCAGCCATACATTATGTTTTTAACAACTTAATCTATAATATGCCAAGAAAGTAAGGAAATCGTGCCGCCAGCAGTATATATGGCTGGCGAATTCGAAGCTGGTTAGAGGCTGTTGGAATTATGCACAGTACACAGCAGCGATACTGCACGGATGCAGTATCGAGCCACAACCGCACCATGGACGGGGCGTTTGTGGCGGTTGCGTCATAATGATATAAACTGCATCATAATCCCTACAGCGTCTTACCAGCGAAGACCTGAGCCAACCATATATACTGCTGGCGGCACGATTTCCGTATATAATACAAAAAGGAGATAACCAATATGAAGATAACATTGAAAGATGGCTCATCAAAAGAGTACAGCGAAGCAAAAAGCGTATATGACATCGCCAAAGATATCAGCGAAGGTCTTGCAAGAGTAGCCTGCGCAGGAGAGGTAGACGGTGAAGTAGTAGATCTTAGAACAGTCCTTGACAAAGACTGCACATTAAACATCATCACAGTAAATGACGAGGCAGCACTTCCTGTCATCAGACATACAGCATCACACGTACTTGCACAGGCAGTTAAGAACCTTTACCCTGATGCAAAGATCACTATCGGACCTGCGATCGATGACGGATTTTACTATGATTTCGATTCACAGCCATTCTCAAGAGAAGATCTTGACGCACTCGAGGTAGAGATGAAAAAGATCATCAAAGCAGGACATGAGATCACAAGATTTACACTTCCAAGAGAGGAAGCTATCAAATTCATGGAGGAGAAAGGCGAGCCATACAAGGTAGAGCTTATCGAGGATCTTCCAGAGGGAGAGGAAATCTCATTCTATGATCAGGGCGGATTCGTAGATCTTTGTGCAGGACCACACCTCATGAGCACAAAGGGGGTAAAGGCATTCAAGCTTACATCTTCATCAATGGCTTACTGGAGAGGTGATTCCAACAAAGCAAGACTTCACCGTATCTACGGAACAGCTTACAATAAGAAAGAAGACTTAAAGGCTCATCTTGAGAGAATGGAAGACGCTAAAAAACGTGACCACAACAGACTTGGCCGTGAGATGGGACTTTTCACAACAGTAGACGTTATCGGACAGGGACTTCCACTCTTTACACCAAAGGGAACAAAGATGATCATGAAGCTCCAGAGATGGATGGAAGATCTCGAGGACAAAGAGTGGGGCTATGTGCGTACACGTACACCACTTATGGCAAAAGCAGATCTTTACAAGATTTCAGGACACTGGGATCACTACATGGATGGAATGTTTATCCTCAATAAGGATGAGGATGACAAAGAGACAATGGCACTTCGTCCTATGACATGTCCATTCCAGTATTATGTATACATGAATGAGCAGCATTCGTACAGAGATCTGCCATATCGTATGGCTGAGACATCTACACTTTTCAGAAATGAGGATTCTGGTGAGATGCACGGACTTACACGAGTTCGTCAGTTTACGATCACAGAGGCTCATATCATCCTTCGTCCGGATCAGGCAGAGGAAGAGCTTACACGCTGTACAGAGCTTTGCCACTATGTTATGAAGACACTCGGAATTGACGGTGATGTTACATATCGTCTTTCAAAGTGGGATCCGAACAACAAAGAGAAATACCTCGGTGATGACGAGTACTGGAACAACACACAGCAGTATCTGCGTGATGTAATGAATGAAAATCATATTCCATTTACAGAGGCAGACGGAGAGGCAGCTTTCTACGGACCAAAGATCGATATTCAGGCAAAGAACGTATACGGCAAAGAGGATACAATGGTAACTATCCAGCTCGACTGCGCATCTGCTGAGAAATTTGGCATGTACTATATCGATGAGAAAGGTGAGAAAGTACGTCCATGGATCATACATCGTACATCAATGGGATGTTATGAGCGTACACTTGCATGGCTTATCGAGCATTATGCAGGAAAATTCCCTACATGGCTTTGCCCAGAGCAGGTAAGAGTACTTCCAATCTCTGAAAAATATATTGATTATGCACAGAAGGTTGCTGATGAGCTTAAGAAAAATGATGTTGACGTAACAGTTGACAACAGAGCAGAGAAGATCGGCTACAAGATCAGAGAGGCTCGTCTTGACAAACTTCCATACATGCTTGTTGTAGGTGCTGAGGAAGAGGCAAACGGTACAGTTTCCGTAAGAAGCCGTTTCGAGGGCAACGAGGGAACAAAATCTATTGATGAGTTCGTAGATCAGATCTGCAAAGAAATCAGAACAAAGGAAATAAGAGTAGAGCTTCCTGAGGAAGAAAAACACAGATAAACAATTTAAAGGCATGTATACATAGCAGCGTGTGATCGGGGCATACTATCTTTTGCGAGAGCAAAGGAGGTAGAATATGACAAAACTTGATTGCAGTGTAGAAAAATGTGTATACATTGTAACTTATTGTTGCAGCTCAAGCAGGCCCGGCATATTAGAACGGGCTTGCGTTGATGTATATTTTTGTATCAGGAAAGGAATAAGATGGATTATAATATTAATTTTCCACATCTTCACATCTATTTAGATCATGTGATAAAGACCATATCCATAGGTAGTTTTGATATAGCCATGTATGGTGTTATCATAGCGTTCGGTATGATGATGGGAGTGTTTGTCGCAAGCTACGTGGCTAAGAAATCGGGACAGAACCCTGATACATATTTCGATCTTGCGCTTGTGGCGATCATCTGCTCGGTCATCGGAGCAAGAATATACTATGTAGTGTTCAGATGGGATCTTTACAAGGACGATCTGATCAGTATTTTCAATATCCGGCAGGGCGGACTTGCGATATATGGCGGTGTGATCGCTGCGATAATCACCACATTTGTATTTTCAAGGGTAAAAAAGGTATCTTTTCCACTACTGTGTGACACCGCAGGACTTGGACTTATCATAGGACAGGTTATCGGCAGATGGGGCAACTTCTGCAACAGGGAGGCGTTCGGTGACTATTATGACGGACTTTTTGCCATGCAGCTTCCGATATCGGCAGTGCGTAGCTCTGATCTGACGGAAAAGCTGCTGTCACATACAGTGGTAGTAGACGGAGTGGCGTATATTTCGGTACATCCTACATTTTTGTATGAATCCGTGTGGAATTTGTTCCTGTTTATCATACTTATGATTTATTTCAAGCACAGAAAGTTCAACGGAGAGGTGTTCCTTCTATATTTACTGGGATACGGTGTGGGAAGATTTTGGATCGAGAGCTTAAGAACTGATCAGCTTCTCATCCCACATATCAATTATCCGGTGTCAATGGCACTTGCCGCCACAATGGCAGTAGTATCGTTGATCTGGATCGTGATCGTGAGATCAAAACAGAAAAAATTAGGGAAAATGGTGGATAATCCACCACAATCCACCACAGAAGAGTAAAAATTATATATTTTTTATAAAAAAGACGCAAAGTAAGTGAAAAGACTTTGCGTCTTTTTTTTGCGCAATTTGCTTCAAAACCTTGATTTTGTGGGGGATAAGGTGTAATATTGTACCTAAGTGGTGAAAAGTGGTGCAATTTACCACAAAAGTGGTGCGAAGTGGTGGAATAGTTGTTGATGAAACCTCATGGCATAGATCACAGGAGTCCTCTGTAGAACACAGCAGGATCTTACATTTCGAAGAAGGAGGATGGATGCCATGTTCATGGGCGAATACAATCATTCAATTGACGCCAAGGGCCGTTTGATAGTTCCGGCAAAGTTCCGTGAACAGCTTGGTAACGAATTTGTAGTTACTAAGGGATTAGATGGCTGTCTATTCGTCTATTCCAATGAAGAATGGCACCGTATCGAAGAAAGTCTTCGCGAAAAACCACTTACCTCAAAAGATGCACGTAAATTCATGAGATTTTTCTTCGCAGGGGCAGCAACCTGTGAGGTGGACAAGCAGGGCAGGATACTTCTGCCGGCTAATTTAAGAGAATACGCAGGTATCGACAAAGAGGTCGTATCTGTCGGTGTATACAGCAGAGTTGAAATCTGGAGCAAGGACAAATACCTTGAGAATTCTGATTTTGACGATATGGATGAGATAGCAGAGCATATGGCTGATCTTGGAATAACGATTTAAGGAGACCACATGGAATTTAACCACTACTCGGTACTGAAAAGTGAGACAATTGAAAACTTAAATATCCGGCCTGACGGTATATATGTAGATGGTACTTTAGGTGGTGCCGGACATTCCTATGAGATCTGCAAAGGACTTGGAGATAAAGGCAGACTGATCGGCATAGATCAGGATGCAGATGCGATAAGGGCGGCGGGTGAGAGGCTTTCGGAGTTTGGTGACAAGGTTACCATAGTAAGAAGCAACTACTCGGATATGAAAAATGTGATACACAGTCTGGGGATAGACAAGGTCGATGGAATAATGCTAGATCTTGGAGTTTCATCTTTCCAGCTTGATACTCCTGAGAGGGGATTTACCTACAGGAGTGAGGAGGCACCGCTTGATATGCGGATGGATGACAGGAGCGCACTGACAGCAAAGGATATAGTAAATGACTATAGCGAGGCAGATCTGTACCGCATTATCAGGGATTACGGTGAGGACAAGTTCGCAAAGAACATTGCAAAGCACATAGTAAAAGCCAGACAACAGAAAGTGATATCCACCACAGGCCAGCTCAATGAGATAATAAAAGCGGCAATACCGCAAAAAGTCAGGGCAACAGGCGGACATCCATCAAAGAGAACCTATCAGGCGATAAGAATTGAATTGAACCATGAGCTTGATGTACTAAGGGATAATTTAGACGATATGATAGATCTTTTAAATCCGAACGGAAGAATATGTATCATTACCTTCCATTCATTAGAGGATCGAATAGTAAAGTCAAATTTTAAGAAAAACGAAAACCCATGCACATGCCCATCCAATTTTCCAGTGTGTGTGTGCGGGAAAAAATCAAAGGGACAGGTTATCACGAGAAAGCCTATTCTTCCATCAGAGAAGGAACTTGAAGAGAATACACGTTCGAAGAGTGCAAAACTTCGAGTGTTTGAGCGAAATGACATCTAAAGGAGCAGCTAAATAAATGAACAAAACAACTTATTATATAAATGGAAATACGGTAAGATCTCTTGAGGAAGCAGTACCACAGAGACAGCCTCAGAGGACAAAAAGAGAGTTAGAGGAAGTAAGAAGAAAGAAAAATAGAAGGAAGGCAGCAAGAAGAAACAGGGAAAGAGCGCTTGTAATGAACCGTGCATTTGTTACTTTCCTGACAGGATGCGTCGCAGCTTCAGCATTTGTTGCCGTTTCTCTTATACAGATAAGATCAAATGTCACACAGCAGATGAAGGAAGTAGCAGCACTTGAGAGTCAGATAGCTGATATGAAGGCTGATAATGATGCAAGATATAAGGAGATCACATCATCAACAGACTTAAATGCCATCAAGGATGCTGCGATCAACAGGCTCGGAATGAAATATGCCACACAGGATCAGATAGTATATTATTCAGTAGACAACAAAAACTACATGGATCAGTACAACGATATACCGGAATAAAACGGAGGAACCATATTGGCAGCCAGAAAAAGAATAAGACCGGTCAGAAAGATCGGACGTAAAATGAAAACAAAGCTGTTTGTATTGTTTCTGTTACTTGTTTTAGCCCTTCTGGTGCTTATAGGACGCCTCATGTATATTGAATACACCAGCGGAGACGCATATACGAAAAAGGTTTTATCATTACAGTCATACGACAGCAAAACAATACCGTTTCAGCGCGGAGATATAGTCGATTCAAATGGTACGGTGCTTGCTACGAGTGTGGCTGTTTATAATGTGATCCTGGACTGCTCGGTCATGACCGGCAAGGATGAATATATAGAGCCGACGATCGATGCACTTACACAGTGCTTTCCGGACCTTGATCGAAGCACATTAGATGACTATGCAGCAAACAGCAAAGACAATAAATACATAGTTTTATTAAAGAAAGTTTCATATGATGCAATACAGCCGTTTGTAGAGATGCAGGATGAGACAGATGACGATGGCAACCTGAAAAATCCAAACATTAAAGGTGTGTGGTTTGAGACAGAATATGAGAGAAATTATCCGTTTGGCACACTTGCAAGCTCCGTTATCGGCTTTACCTCATCAGGTAATGTGGGAACAACAGGACTTGAAAACTCTTACAATGACACTTTAAACGGTGTAAACGGAAGAGAGTACGGATACTTAAATTCAGACAATGATTTTCAGAAGACAGTTATACCGGCTGAGGATGGAGATACACTCTACACCACTATTGATGCCAATATCCAGTCCATAGTGGAGGAAAAGATCAAGCTGTTTTCAGACACTTATACCAACAATGCCAGAGAGGGACTTGGAGCTGAAAATATAGCAGTCATAATAGAAAATCCGAAAAACGGTGAGATACTTGCCATGGCGGATTATCCAAACTTTGATCTGAATAATCCGAGAGATCTGAGTGCTTATTACAGCGAAGAACAGATCGCTTCATTTACTGATGATGAGAGTATGGATATACTAAACAAGCTTTGGCAGAATTTCAGTGTGACACACACTTATGAGCCGGGATCTGTGCAGAAGCCATTTACTGTAGCAACAGGACTTGAGACAGGTACACTTTCAGAGGATATGACATTTTTGTGTGACGGATATGAGATGTTCGGAAGTGAAAAGGTATCATGCGTAAACAGAAGTGGACACGGTATAGAGACACTTGAGGGCGCACTCATGGATTCATGTAACGACGCACTCATGCAGATGTCATACAAGATCGGTGCAGAGAATTTCCTATATTACCAAAGTGTATTCGGCTTTGGTCAGAAAACAGGTATAGATCTGCCGGGTGAGGCAAATACATCCACACTTATGTATACACTCGACAACATCAAGCCGGTCGATCTGGCAACCAATAGTTTCGGGCAGAACTACAACTGTACGATGATAGAGATGGTAAGTGCGTTTTCTTCACTCGTAAATGGCGGTAATTACTACCAGCCACATGTAGTAAAGAAGATTGCTGACGCTGACGGTAACACCGTAAGCACAATAGAGCCTACTTTATTAAAGCAGACAGTTTCCGAGTCAACCAGCACGACACTCAAAGGATACCTTAAGAATGTCGTGGCAAACGGAACAGGAAAGCTTGCAAAGGTAGACGGTTACTCAATGGGTGGTAAAACCGGAACAGCACAGATGTATGATGAGAATACTCATCTCAGAAAAAAAGGCTGTTATCTGGTATCATTTATCGGCTGTGTGCCGGCAGATGATCCACAGCTTGTGATCTATACAGTCATCGACCAGCCTAATGTACAGGATCAGCCTCACAGTAACTATGCTCAGAACCTTACCAGAGAGATATTAAAGGAAGTCCTTCCTTATATGAATATCTATCCTGATGAAGAGACAACAGGGGTAAACGCAGACCTTACGATAGAGGGTAACAATCCTCCGACAGGTGAGAAAGTCACTCAGGAAGGTGAGCAGGGTGAATAATAAGATATAATGAGTGTAGCGAATTATATCTGCGCGAATGCGTATATGTATCAGCCGCAGGCCTATCATATGCGTAAGCATATGATATAATGAATAGCCTCAATAATTTTTGCATACATTATTGTAAAAATATTGAGGCATTTTATTTATGATATTAAATAATACCCGCTACAGGAAAAAAATCTGTGTCTTTTGCAGTATGGTCACACTGGTACTGCTTGTTCTGTGCGTCAGACTTGGATACCTGATGATCGTAAAAGGCGATTATTACAGTAAAAAGGCAGATGAACTGCAGGAAAGGGAACGTGAGCTAAGCGGCATAAGAGGCGATATACTTGACAGAAACGGAAGGGTCATAGCAACAAATGAAACCGCCTGTAATATATCGGTCATACATAATCAGATCACAGATATGGAATCGGTTATATCGGTGTTTAGCACAGAGCTTGGGATGGACGAGGAGACTGTAAGGAAAAAAGTCGAAAAAGTGACATCCATAGAAAAAATAAAAAATAACGTCTCAAAAGACGTAGGAGATAAGATACTCTCATACGGTCTTGACGGTGTAAAGGTCGATGAGGCGAGCGTCAGATATTATCCGAACAACGAGCTTTTTTCAAAGGTGATCGGATTTGCGGGATCTGACGGACAAGGTGTGGTGGCTCTTGAGACTACCTACGACAGCTATCTTAAGGGAACAGCTGGAAAAATATATACGGTTTGTGACGGAAGAGGCGTTGAGGTGGAAGGGTATAAGGAGAGAAGACAGGCTCCCCAAAAAGGGGATACCCTTGTGACCACTCTTGATACCAACATACAGCAGATCTGCCAGCAGCAGGCACTTGTGGCATATGCGCAGAATCTGGCAGACAGCGTGAGTATTATAGCAATGAGCCCTAAAAATGGGGAGGTTTACGCTATGGTAGATTATCCGGAGTATGATCTTAACAATCCTTTTGAGGGCGAGGATCATGATGCGATATGGAGAAACAGCTGCATAAACGATACATATGAGCCGGGATCGACTTTTAAGATCATTACCTCTGCGATCGCACTCGAGGAGGATGTGGTGAATCTCGATGACAGGTTTTACTGTCCGGGATATATCGTGGTGGAGGATAGGCGCATCAAGTGCCATAAGAGGGCCGGACACGGCTCGGAGAGCTTTGTTGAGGGAATACAAAATTCCTGCAATCCTGTATTCATAGATCTCGGACTTAGGATAGGGAGCGAGCGATATTACTCATATTTTGAGAATTTCGGACT
Organism: Acutalibacteraceae bacterium; assembly: GCA_963586665.1. Lineage (GTDB taxonomy): Bacteria > Bacillota > Clostridia > Lachnospirales > Lachnospiraceae > Roseburia. The sequence continues at coordinate 54,270 of CAVABC010000004.1, read as the reverse complement.
TCTTGAAAAGACGGGAATAGATCTGCCGGGCGAGGCGGGGACTATCATGCACAAGCCTGATAAGATCGGTCAGGTGGAGCTTGCGACCATATCCTTTGGACAGTCGTTCCAGATCACACCGATCCAGCTTATGACAACGGTTTCATCACTTATAAACGGAGGAAACCGCGTGACTCCCCACATTGGAAAAGAGATACAAAACACTGACGGAACTACTAAGAAGGTGCTCGAGTTTGACACGAAAACAGGCATATGCAGCGAAGAAACGTCAGAGACACTTCGTATGCTGCTTGAGAGCGTGGTATCGGAAGGCTCCGGCAAAAACGCAGCGGTGGAGGGCTATGCTATCGGTGGAAAAACAGCCACCTCACAGACCATACCGCGAAGTGATAACGTGTATATAGCGTCATTTTTAGGATTTTATCCGGCAGATGATCCGCAGATCATGGTGCTTGTAAAGATAAATAATCCAAAGGGTGGGGCATACTACGGTGGCACAATAGCCGCACCTGTGGCAGCACAGATATTTGAGCAGGTGATCCCATATATGTCGGATATTACGGATAAATAGTAAACGTTTATTTTATTTCGGTATACTGCCTTGCGAAATATAAGTGAATAACGTATACTAAAAGTTAGCGAAATGGAGGAATTAAAATGAGCTTACAAGGAAAAAAAGTATTAGTTGTAGGTACAGGCAAGAGTGGAATAGCAGCCACAGAGCTTCTGACTGCAAATAAAATAGATACTGTACTGTTTGATGGAAATAAGGAGCTTGACACAGCAGCCCTTTATGAAGAAGCACCGGCATTAAAGGATGTGCCGCTTATATTAGGTGATCTTACTGATGTGCAGATGGATGAATTTGATGTGGCAGTATTAAGCCCGGGTGTGCCGACTGACATACCTATGGTCAATTCACTAAGAGACAAGGGCGTAAAGATATGGGGAGAGATCGAGCTTGCATACACATTCGGTGCTGGAAAGATCATCGCCATCACAGGTACAAACGGAAAGACAACTACAACAGCCCTCACAGGCGAGATCATGAAAAATTATTTTTCTGATGTAAGAGTGGTAGGAAATATCGGAATTCCATACACATCAATGGTATCGGGAAGCACAGATGATACGGTAACTGTTGCGGAGATCTCAAGTTTCCAGCTCGAGACTATAGACACATTTGCTCCAAAGGTAAGTGCGATACTCAATATCACACCTGACCATTTAAACCGTCATCACACGATGGAAAACTATATAAAAGCAAAAGAGGACATTACCAAAAATCAGACAGCAGATGATTTCTGCATCTTAAATTACGAGGATGAAGTCTTAAGAAAATTTGCGGAGGAATGTCCTGCAAAGGTAGTATTTTTCAGCAGCGCAAGAGAGCTTTCTGAAGGTTTTTACCTTGATGGAGAGATGATCATGTACGCCCATGACGGACAGCATGATGAGGTTATAAACGTAAATGACTTAAATCTTCTTGGTAAGCACAACTATGAAAACGTCATGGCTGCATGTGCCATGTCTGTAAGCTTTGGAGTGCCTATGGATAAGATTGTTGAGATACTTAAGGTATTTACAGCCGTAGAGCACAGAATAGAGTATGTTACTGAAAAGCGCGGAGTCAAATTCTATAACGACTCAAAGGGAACAAATCCTGATGCTGCGATCCAGGGTATCCGTGCCATGAACAGACCTACCATGCTTATCGGTGGAGGGTATGATAAACAGTCAGAGTATGACGAGTGGATAGAGGCTTTTGATGGCAAGGTCAAGGAACTTGTGCTCATAGGTCAGACTGCTGACAAGATAGAAGAGTGTGCACACAAGCATGGCTTTATGAATACTGTAAAAAAGGAGACTTTTGAGGAAGCGGTAAATTACTGCTATGATCATGCGGTTTCCGGTGATGCGGTACTTCTTTCGCCTGCCTGTGCAAGCTGGGGAATGTTCCCGAATTATGAAGAAAGAGGACGTATATTCAAGGAATTAGTAAAAGGATTAGAGGAGTAGTTCGTTTTGGCAAGAAAGCATAGAGAACACAAAGAAAATAAAGAAAAGGGTACTGCCTTTTTTGACTACAATCTTTTGTTTGTTGTAATATTCCTGCTTTGCTTCGGACTTGTAATGCTATATAGTTCAAGCGCGTACACATCTGCCAACAAATACAATGACAGCATGCACTATCTGAAGCTACAGCTGCGTAATATAGCACTTGGATCGGTTGCCATGATCGCTATGGCGGCTATAGACTACAGAGTGTGGAAAAAATTCGGTCTTTTTGCATATGTTGCTTCATTTATACTGTGTTGTCTGGTATTTGTACCGCATATCGGTTCAAGCTCGCACGGTTCATCGAGATGGATACAGCTCGGACCGATACAGTTTCAGCCGTCAGAGGTGGCAAAGATAGCCGTCATACTTTTTATGGCGGTGGTAATAGACAGGATACCGAAGCAATTCGCCAAATTCAGCACCTTGGTAAAGGTTATACTTATGCTTGTGCCGCTTGTCGGAATAGTTGCCTACAGTAACTTAAGTACAGCCGTTATCATCTTGGGTATTTCCGTGTGTATGCTTTTCGTTGCAAGCCCGAAATATCTGCAGTTTATTATAGTTGCTATTGCAGGAGTGGTATTCGTTGTGGCATTTATCATGCTGGCAGGATACCGAGGCGATCGTATTGAGGCATGGCTTCACCCTGAGACAGCCGGAGATAATGGCTATCAGACACTTATGGGACTTTATGCAATAGGATCGGGCGGCCTTTTTGGAAAAGGACTCGGAGAGAGCTTACAGAAGCTTGGAAATATGCCTGAGTCACAGAATGATATGATCTTTACCATCATATGTGAGGAGCTTGGACTCTTTGGTGCGATCTGCCTGATACTGCTTTTTATATTGCTAATATGGCGTATGATGGTGGTAGCAAACAATGCAAGGGACTTGTTTGGCTCGCTTCTCGTGGTCGGAGTTATGTCACATATTGCGATACAGGCCATTCTAAATATCGCGGTTGTAACCAACTCGATACCAAATACCGGTGTTATCCTGCCGTTTATCAGCTACGGAGGTACCTCGATCATATTTCTGATGGCGGAGATCGGTCTGGTACTGTCGGTGTCAAGAGGAATAAGACTTGAGAATATTTAGGCATGGAGAAAGAGAGCGATGATCAGGAAAAAGAGAAAAAACAGAAAGATACTTAAGCATATTTTAACAGGCTTTGCTATCGTTGTGGCTGTGCTTGCGATACTTTTTCTTATTGCACTTAAGCTTTTTACCGTGAAAAAGGTCGTTGTCGAGGGCAATGAGCTTTACGATCAGCAGACGATAGAAGATGTTGTGTTAAATGATAAGTATTCATGGAATTCGTTGTATGTATTTCTTAAATACAAGTTCAAGGATACGGATAAGCTTCCGTTTATAGATACTATGAGTGTAGGACTGGACGATCCGCATACACTTCATATATCGGTTTATGAAAAAGGAATGTTGGGATACATATATATACCGGGGATAGATGAAAATGCATATTTTGACAAGGACGGATTTGTTGTGGAGACATCTTCGGACACAGTGCCGGGTGTGCCTAAGATAGACGGTATCAGTTGTGACAAGGTAGTGCTTTATGAGAAGCTTCCTATAGCAGACTCGACACTTAAGGATCTGCTTGAGCTTACACAGGGACTTAAACGTCAGGATCTGGTGCCGGATTCGATAGACTACAGCGGTGATAATGCACCGGCAGCCACCTATGGAAATGTTAAGGTCGTGATCGGAGATACAACTAAACTTACCAGAAAGATAGAGCGGCTTAAAGCTATCATGCCGTCAATCGAAGGGCAGTCGGGAACACTACATTTAGAGAGCTGGACAGAGGAAACCACAAATATTGTGTTCGATAAGACGGAATAATGCAAAACTTAATGAAAAAAATGCTATTTTAAGGTTGATTATTTTAATGAAAAATTATATTATAGATTATATGAGTTTAAGATAATTAGATTTTAATATAAATTTTTAGAATATTTGGAAAGAAAGAGGAGGAAATACCCTTGCTTGAAATAAGAACTAACGAGGCTGATAACAGCGCAAAGATCATTGTAATCGGAGTAGGTGGAGCCGGTAACAATGCAGTTAACAGGATGGTTGATGAAAATATAGGTGGAGTTGAATTTATCGGTATCAATACTGATAAGCAGGCATTACAGCTTTGCAAAGCTCCTACATTGATACAGATTGGTGAGAAGCTTACAAAAGGATTAGGTGCCGGAGCACAGCCTGAGATCGGTGCAAAGGCAGCAGAGGAGAGCGCAGAAGAGCTTTCAGCCGCAGTAAAGGGTGCAGATATGGTATTCGTTACCTGTGGTATGGGTGGTGGAACAGGTACAGGTGCAGCACCTGTAGTTGCAAAGATCGCTAAAGAGCAGGGAATCCTTACAGTAGGTGTTGTCACAAAGCCTTTCAAATTCGAGGCGAAACAGCGTATGATCAATGCAACATCAGGTATCGAGCGTCTCAAAGAGAGCGTTGATACTCTTATTGTTATACCTAATGACAAGCTTCTTGAGATTGTAGACCGTCGCACAACAATGCCAGATGCCCTTAAGAAAGCAGATGAGGTATTACAGCAGTCAGTTCAGGGAATTACAGACCTTATCAATATGCCTGCACTTATCAACCTTGACTTCGCAGATGTTCAGACAGTCATGAAGGATAAGGGTATGGCGCATATCGGTATCGGTAGTGCAAAGGGCGATGATAAGGCTATTGAAGCAGTTAAGCTTGCAGTTGCTTCTCCTCTTCTTGAGACGAAGATCAACGGTGCTACACACGTTATCATTAACATTTCAGGAGATATCTCCCTTATGGATGCAAACGATGCAGCAAGCTATGTCCAGGATCTTGCAGGAGAGAATGCAAATATCATCTTCGGTGCCAAGTTCGATGAGTCTATGACAGATGAGGCATCTATCACAGTTATCGCTACGGGACTTGAGGATGTATCAGCACAGGCTCCTACACCAGCTCCAGCACAGACAGCAGCAGGAATGACATCTACTATGGCAGGACGTATGGTTTATCCTAATACACAGGCTACACCTAGAACAACAGCAGGTGTTGGCATGGCAGGTACAGCAGGACTTCACACTACAGCTCCTACACAGGCTGCACCACCAACAGCAGCTCCTGCACATACATACACAGGTATCCAGAGACCACGCCAGCCAGAAAGCACAGTAAAGCCGGTAGAGATCAATATACCTGATTTCCTTAAGAATTCAAAACGCTAATATCATAAAAGGACTTTATGTCCCCGGTTTCGTTATGAAGCCGGGGGTTTATTTTTGCGCGAATTTACTATACAGCTTTTTATTTCATGTGTAGCTTATATGTTATTTATTATGTAAGTAATTAAATAATAGCAATCGACACTATCTGCCATTTACAGCACATACCTCACGTTATACTTTAACTGAAAGTGAGGTGAACATTATCTATGCATTTTATCTGGATATCTTCCTTTTTAGAACATTTATCACAAATACTCTCATACTGATATTCGTTACATACATACTCAAAATCCCATTATACGGAAAAATAAAAAGGATATTGCTTTCAGGGGCATTAAGCACGGTCTTAGAAATTATATTACTGCTTTGCCTGAAAAATTACAGTCTGTATAAGTGGTTCTCACTTTTAATAGTTGGACCGTTTACGGTAAGTCTTGCAATAAAAAGTCACATAAAGCCGCTTAGACTGTGGGCACTTGGTGTTTTTACCACGCTCCTGACAGGTGGAGTGGTGTATGCCATGGACAGCCTGATCTCGGCAGATATGACGATGATCTGTGGAGGAGGATTTATTATTACATATCTGATACTTGTGTCATGGTGCGAGCGAAGCAGTATAAGCCGCGGACTTTATCGGGTAATGATTGTGGAAAACGAAAAAAGACTGTATATCACGGCATTTTATGACTCGGGCAATATGCTTAGAAGGTCAGCCGGGAATATACCGGTGCATATAGGAAGTGGGAAGGTTTTTGAACTGGTAAGTGATGACAAAGAATATGTTGATGTGCCTTACCGCAGTCTGGGAAACGAGGAGGGAATTATAAAAGCGTGTTTTTTTGACGAGCTGATAGTGGAGTATGGCAGTAAAAGACGCGAATTTAAAAATGTTCTGATAGGGAGAGCTTCAGCAAATTTATTGAAAAATAGTGCATACGATATGATATTAAATGAAGCTGTTTTTAGTGATCCAAAAAGTATGGAATGTGATCTGGGGGAAAAGGTCGGATCAAAATGAGGTGTTTTACATAGGTGGAACGGAGGTGCTGCCGCCACCGCTTGAGACAGAGGAGGAGAAGAGCTGCCTGCTGGCACTGGTGGACAAAAGCGACAGTGTATCACTGGAGAGGGCGAGAGAACAGCTTATATCACACAATCTGCGTCTGGTCGTGTATCTGGCAAAGAAATTTGAAAATACCGGAGTGGGTGTCGAGGATCTTATATCAATAGGCACGATCGGACTAATAAAGGGGATAAATACATTCAACCCTGAGAAAAATATCAAGCTGGCAACATATGCATCGCGCTGTATCGAAAATGAGATACTTATGTATCTGCGCAGAAACAGCAGGACAAAGCTGGAGGTGTCATTTGATGAGCCTTTAAACATGGACTGGGATGGAAATGAGCTGCTTTTGTCGGATATACTTGGGACTGATGAGGACATTATATACAGGGATCTTGAGGCGGAAGTAGAGATTTCGCTGCTTCGGTCAGCAATGCAGTCACTGGGGGATCGTGAACGGCAGATCATAGAGCTTCGGTTTGGGGTTAACCGAAAAGAAAACAAGGAGCTGACACAAAAGGAGGAAGCAGATATACTCGGAATTTCACAGTCATACATCTCCAGACTTGAGAAAAAAATAATGGTCAGACTCAAGAAAGAGATACAGAAACTGGCATAGATATGTTATAATAACATTATAAATTTATTCAATATACAAATGTGTATATGTAATAAGAGTAGCTATGCAGAACAGATATATGGGAGGGGTTTTGAATAGTTACGTCAAAAAGAATAGGAGATGGTATTATGGTATTGGAATTTATCGGGGCTGACCGTGAGGTCACAGGAAGCTGTCACTATCTGACATTTGGGGAGACACACATACTGGTGGACTGTGGTATGGAGCAGGGACCTGATCTGTATGTAAATCAGGAGATACCTGTCAATCCGTCACTGATTGATTATGTATTTGTGACACATGCACATATCGATCATTCGGGACTTTTACCGCTGTTGTACAATCATGGTTTCAGGGGAACCATTTTTGCAACAAAAGCAACCACGGATCTGTGTAATATCATGCTGAAGGACTCAGCGCATATTCAGGAGTTTGAGGCAGAGTGGAAGAACAGAAAAGCACGAAGAGCCGGCAAGCCTGAGGTTACACCTATGTACGATATCAATGATGCACAGGGGGTCATGGAGCATTTTACGGCATGCGATTACAACAGTGTGTACGAGATCTGTCCGGGGTTTAAGGTAAGGTTCGTGGATGCAGGACATCTGCTCGGTTCATCATCCATAGAGATGTGGGTGACAGAGGATGATGTCACGAAAAAGATACTTTTCTCAGGTGATATCGGAAACCACAACAGACCGCTCATCAAAGATCCACAGTATATAGATGAGGCAGATTACGTAGTAATGGAGTCTACATATGGTAATCGTCTGCATGATACACCACCTGATTACGCAGTAGAGCTTGCAAAGGTCATGAACTCTACCTTTACAAGAGGTGGAAATCTCGTGATTCCGGCCTTTTCGGTCGGCAGGACACAGGAAATGCTGTATTTCATCAGACGTATAAAGACAGAAAATCTGCTGCCTGAGCATCCGAATTTTGAGGTGTATATCGATAGCCCGCTTGCTGTAGAGGCTACTAACATATTCCATGCGAATGTATCAGAATGCTTCGACGAGGAGGCAATGGAGCTTGTATCGGCAGGAATAAACCCTATCAAGTTCCCGGGACTGCGTGTGGCGGTATCATCAGATGAGTCAAAGATGATAAACTTTGACCAGAAGCCGAAAGTTATCATATCTGCATCCGGCATGTGCGAGGCTGGTCGTATCAGACACCACTTAAAGCACAACCTGTGGCGCAGTGACTCAACAATACTTTTCGTAGGTTATCAGGTACCGGGGACACTCGGATATGCTCTTTTAAACGGAGCCTCAAAGGTAAAACTGTTCGGTGAGGAGATAGAGGTAAAAGCCAGCATCGTAAACCTTCCGGGTATCAGCGGCCACGCAGACAAAAATCAGCTTACAGAGTGGCTTGGTGCGATAAAGAACAAACCGGAGCACGTATTTATAGTACATGGCGAGGAGTCAACCGCTGAGTATTTCGCACAGCATGTACATGATACATTCGGCTACGATGCGGTCGCACCATACAGCGGTGATGCATATGATCTTCTTACCAACAAAAAGATTGCAGACGGCTCACGCCAGCTTGTCGAGAAGAAGGCTGCAACCGGTATGCAGAGCCGCGAGAGAACGGTATTCGATCGCCTTGTGGCAGCCGGACAGAGACTTGTCGCAGTCATCCAGAAGTGTCAGGGCATGGCAAACAAGGATCTTGGCAAATTTGCAGATCAGATCAATGCGCTGTGCGACAAGTGGGATAGGTAGATTGGCGATTAAGCTGTAGCTGTAGGAAGATAAATTATTTAGTCATTAATTAATATATGGTTTGTAGGATTTGACACCTGCCTGAATGGCAGGTGTCATTTGAAATGAAGCAAGTAATTAAAAGGTGTTTAGAAGGCAGGAATAAAATATGACATTAGAAAATAAATTAAATATTACAGACTCAACAGAGCTTGCAAGAATGGAAGAAAAGATAAGCAAGAAAAAAGCTGTTGAATTATTTGAAAATGGATATTTGGATAGCTATGAAGCCGGAACTTTTAAAATGCTTGCGGCAATTCATAAATATTTATTTGAAGATATATATGATTTCGCTGGAAAAATGAGAACCGTAAATATTGCAAAATGCAATTTCAGATTTGCCCCAGTGATGTATTTGCAGCCGGCTATCGAGAATATAGAAAAAATGGCACAGTCAACATTTGATGAGATTATAGAGAAGTATGTGGAGATGAATATAGCACATCCATTTCGTGAAGGTAATGGTCGAAGCACCAGAATATGGCTGGATTTAATACTCAAAAAGGAATTAAATATGGTCATTGACTGGAGTAAAGTTGATAAAGAAGATTATCTGCTTGCAATGGAGCGAAGTCCTATTAAGGATATTGAGATAAAATATATTTTAAAGAACGCGTTAACTGATAAAGTGGATGATAGGGAAGTGTATATGAAAGGCATAGACCATAGTTACTATTATGAAGGTTATGCTATATATAAGGCGGATGAGTTATAATTAAAAATATATCATTGTGTATTATTAGTAAATTATATAAAGAACCTGTAATAGAAGAACGTTTTGATCCTGATAGGACTATATTGACACTTGAATTCATTGAAAAACAAGCGAAGAAAACAAGCGACAAGAAAGTATAAAATTAAATGAAATTCGGCAAAAAAGTAAAATGCCGAATTTCGTTAAATAACTATTGGGTAGAAATCTTGACCAGTCACGAATTAAGATACCCCTGCATATTTTTAAGCGCATTTTTCTCGAGCCTTGACACCTGCGCCTGAGATATATTGATTTCATCGGCTACCTCTATCTGGGTTTTTCCTTCAAAGAAGCGCAGTCGGATGATTTGGCGGGCACGGTCATCCAGCAGATTAAGGGCGTCATCAAGTACCAAACTCTTCACCCATGTTTCCTCTTTATTTTTTTTGTCTGAGATCTGATCCATGACATAGAGAGTGTCACCACCATCTGTGTATACAGGATCAAAAAGAGAAAGTGGAGTCTGGATAGCGTCAAGGGCATACAGTATATCAGCCTCGGGAATATCACAATCCTTTGAAATCTCGTGGAGCGTTGGATCGTGCATTAGCTTTCGAGAGAGCTTTTCTTTTGATTTTATAGCCTGATAGGCTGTGTCGCGCAGTGAACGGGGGATGCGGTAGGCACTGTTGTCGCGCAGATATCTGCGCACTTCACCGATGATCATTGGAACGGCATAAGTAGAAAATTTTACACCGATATTCGGATCAAAATTGTCAACGGATTTCATAAGTCCTATGCATCCAATCTGGAACAGATCATCGAGATTTTCGTTATGATTTGTAAATCTCCTGATAACGGAAAGCACCAGTCTGAGGTTTCCACGGATATATCTTTCACGGGCAGCATTATCGCCCTTTTTTATTTTATCAAACAGTTCTTTTTTCTCTTCCTCTTTAAGTACCGGCAATTTGGATGTTGTAACACCGCAAATTTCTACTTTATATGCAGACATGGGAAACCTCCGGATAAATAAAATCTATTTATCTAAAGGTTTCCCATTTTGTTTGTTTTTATTCGTATAAGTTTTTTGATCAAATTTAGTTTATAGCACCTTGACTATCTTGATATCAGGATTATCCTTAAGAGCAATAATGCTTCCGCCATCTGTGAGCGATACAGTAGGGCGGGAATATTTATCAGTGACATAGATGATCTTTGCTTCCTTGCCATTGCTTAGAAGCACATTGCTGCCTATGTAAGTGCTAGCAATCTTGTTTAAGAACATTCCGATATATTTGGGGTGATATTTGCTGATGCCATCGTACTCGAAATCCGCGATAACATCAAAAGGACACATGGCATCGTGATAGCAACGTCTTGCGGTCATTGCGTCGTATACATCAGCTATTGTGACAATGCCTGTCATGTCATCGATACGATCACCTGTGTATCCGAATGGATAACCTGATCCGTCAAATTTCTCATGGTGCAGCAGAGCCGCATATTTGATATCCTTATAGATATTCATGTCTTTTAAAATCTCATAGCTGTATAGGGGATGTTTTTTAATCTCTTCAAATTCCTCAGGTGTGAGCTTACCAGGTTTTAAAAGGATCCCGTCAGGTATGCGGAGCTTTCCGATATCATGTAAAAGACCTGCAAGTGTAAGGTGGTCGACAAATGCCTTGTCGAGGTTGGCCCACACACCAATTAGACGACAGAGTAGGGACACATTCATCAGATGAGCCATGGTGGATGTGTCTGTTTTCTGAAGCTCATGCATCACATTGAAAAGCTCATATGATGTTTCAAGATGTTCAAAAATATCGACACTATCGACTATAAGCTTGTCCTCGTCAGGATCAATATTTCTTACTATGATGTCATTTAGGTTGTCCTCAAGTATGCGAAGAGAATTGTGATATTTGTGCTTGATATTGTTAAGCCGGATCTGAGGCGGATCAGCTTGCATGTTAAGATAATCCTCGACCATTACTGATTGTATGTTGTAAAATCCGAATTTCGCTATGTCAAATGAGGTGATTCTTTGATTTTTTTCTAAAATCAATTGTCCTTTGGGAGAGATGACATCCTCAGCAGTCACCATTCCGTCGCATAATTTTGTAATATTAACCTTTTTCATATAATTGTCCTACTTCAAAAATAAATCTGTGCAATATACCATGTTTCAAAATTTGTTTTTACTATAGCAGAAAAACATAGAAAATAACAGTACCATAACAATAAAAAAATAAGAAAAAAGGAAAATCTGTCAATTTGAAAATGTATATGACCAACAAAAATTTCGGAAACTGGTACAACGATCACCTGACAAGTTGATATTGAAAGCCCTTACTTTGTGTGCTAATATATGTATATTCGGCTGTACTGTACATGTATGGCTATCTAGGAGGAATAAGATGAAAAAACTGATTAATTTGATATCAGATGAAGTTACAAAAGCATTCGTGGAAGCAGGCTACGATGAAAAATACGGAAAAGTCACTCTTTCAAACAGACCTGACCTTTGCGAGTTCCAGTGTAACGGAGCCATGGCAGCGGCAAAAGAATACAAATGTGCGCCATTTATGATCTCAGATAAGGTAGCAGAGCTTCTTTCGGACAATAAGATGTTTGAGTCTGTAGAGTCTGTAAAACCGGGATTTTTAAATATTAAAATGGATACAGCTTTTCTTGCGGATTATATGAACCGGATGAGCAGTGACGAGGGCAGATTCGGCTGCGAAAAGGCAGAAAATCCGCTTACTATCGTAGTAGATTACGGTGGACCAAACGTGGCAAAACCACTCCATGTAGGTCATCTTCGTTCAGCAGTCATCGGAGAGAGCGTAAAGCGTATCGCCAAATTCATGGGACACAACGTGATAGGTGATGTGCATCTCGGAGACTGGGGACTTCAGATGGGACTTATCATCACAGAGCTTCGTGAGAGAAAGCCTGATCTTGTATATTTTGATGAAAATTACACAGGAGAGTATCCAAGTGAGGCTCCGTTTACCATATCAGAGCTTGAGGATATATACCCTACAGCAAGCGGCAAGTCAAAACAGGACGTGAGCTTCAAGGAGGCTGCACTTTTAGCAACTAAGGAGCTTCAGTCGGGAAGAAGAGGATATCAGGCACTTCTTTCACACATCATGAATGTATCTGTTACTGATCTTAAGAGAAACTACGAGAACCTTGACGTACATTTCGAGCTTTGGAAGGGTGAGTCTGATGCACAGCCATACGTTCCTGAGATGGTCGAGATGATGAAGGAGAAAGGCTTTGCACACATGAGCGAGGGCGCACTTGTAGTAGACGTAAAAGAGGATACAGATACAAAAGAGATACCTCCATGTATCATCTTAAAATCAGACGGGGCATCTCTTTACAGCACAACAGATCTTGCAACACTTGTTATGCGTATGAAAGAGAACAATCCTGACAGAGTTATCTATCTTGCAGATGCGCGTCAGTCAATGCACTTTACACAGGTATTCCGCTGTGCAAGAAAGACAGGCATCGTTCCTGAGACTACAGACCTTGTTCACATCGGCTTCGGTACTATGAATGGCAAGGACGGAAAGCCTTTCAAGACAAGAGACGGTGGAGTTATGCGTCTTGAGTATCTTCTCAAAGAGATAAACGATGAGATGCTTAAGAAGATTCAGGAAAACCAGAAAGAAAAAGAAAATCTCAATATAGATCAGGCTGAGGCAGAGGCTACAGCAAAGACAGTTGCACTTGCAGCAGTAAAATACGGTGATCTTTCAAATCAGGCAAGCAAGGATTATATCTTTGATATCGAGAGATTTACATCTTTCGAGGGAAATACAGGACCATACATCCTCTATACTATAGTAAGAATTAAGTCAATTCTTTCAAAGTATGAGGCAAAGGGTAGCAGCTTGGCTGAGCTTACAGATGCTATCAAGCCTGCACAGAACGCAGGACAGAAAAACCTTATGCTTTCTCTTGCAAAATTCAATGCTACTATCGAGAACGCATACGAGGAGTCTGCACCACACAAGATCTGTGCATACATTTACGAGCTGGCAAATGCCTTCAATGGTTTCTATCATGATACAAAGATCCTTTCAGAGGAGGATGAGTCGCTTAAGAAATCATACATTGCACTGCTCGTACTCACAAAAGAGATCCTTGAGACATGCATAGACATGCTCGGTTTCTCTGCTCCTGACAGAATGTAACAGCTTATAGGACAACTTAATATTTTAAGTTCTAAACTGAATGGACATGTAATATATATAGGACATAGGTGATTTTAAAGTCATCTGTGTCCTTTTTATATACAGAAATTTGATGAGTGTAAATAATTACTGTGAGAAGATTGGAGGATAAGATGGGAATAACAGAATATCTTCCACAAAAGATAAGACGCGAGGCCGAAAAATATATGCCATGCGGACTTGAGGAGATAAGAGTACGTGCAGGAAAACCTGTGGAATATATATTTTCGGATCACAGCCTGCGCGGTGTATGCACAGGGAGGGAGGATATTGAGGAGATGATAAATTATCTCAGTGATTACTCATTTCATGCGATAACCCAACAGCTTCTGGCAGGATTTTTTACGGTGGAGGGTGGTCACCGTGTGGGGATAGCGGGGCAGACGGGCTGTGATAAAAAGGGCATCACCTCGGTTACGGATATCGCCTCATTAAATATCAGGATCGCAAGGCAGATAAAGGGAGTGTCCATGCCGGTCATCCCTTATATCAGGGATGGGGACAGTATTCACAATACGTTTATCATTTCAAGGCCGGGAAATGGCAAGACCACACTTCTTCGTGACTGCATCCGAATACTCTCGGATGGAGCGGATGGCAAAAGGAGGCTTAAGGCAGCAGTGGTGGATGAGAGATCGGAGATAGGAGCCTGCTATCGTGGTGTGGCACAGAATGATCTTGGCGCATCGGCTGATGTACTGGACAACTGTCCAAAAGCATATGGCATGAGGATGCTGCTTCGTTCCATGTCACCGGATGTGATAGCTGTGGACGAGCTGGGAGGAGCAGACGATCTTTGCGCTGTAAATGAGATAATAAACTGTGGGATACATATTCTTGGGACGGTACATGCGGGCAGTGCAGAGGAACTGAAAAGCAAAAAACTTCCCAAAGGAATAGAACGTTTTGTGTTTATCGACAGGGATGAGAAGGGGGAGAGGCGATATAGTATTTATGATAAAAATTATCGGTTGCTGCATTGTGCTTCTGGGGACGGCAGGAATGATAAATGCGTGGAAATGCAGGAAAAAACAGGCGATACGGCTGTTGTCGGATTTTAAGAGGCTGTTTACGGATGGCAGATTTTATCTGGCAGGACAGCAGATGCGAACACCGCATTTTTTCCTTGAGGAGAAGGGGACGATGGAGATATTTAATGAGGGGTGCAAAAGCATGGGAAAATTGCTGCTGGATCGGGCATATCCTACCGGTACACAGTGCTGGGAGATGGTATGGAAAAAGCAGATAGATGCACAGATGCTTGAGAAGCAGACAAAGGAGCTTATCATAAGCTCCGGAGATGCGTTTTTTGAGAAAAGTGCCACAGCAATGGCACAGCGGATGAGCGGATATGAGGAATTGTTTGAGTCGGAAATACAGCGTTACAGGAATTCATACAGAGCAGATATGAAAGTGGTGTGTCCGGTAGGAATGCTTGGGGGACTTCTGATATCGATTATTCTGATATGAAAAGAAAGGGGTACTGGAGGGCATGAGTATATCGATAATTTTTAAGATAGCAGCATTGGGAATTGTGATAACGGTACTCGGACAGGTATTAAAACACAGTGGAAGGGAGGAGCAGGCTTTTCTTCTGAGTCTCGCGGGACTTATCATAGTATTGTTCTGGATAGTGCCTTATATAAGTGAGCTTTTTGACACGATGCAGAGCCTGTTTTCGGTGTGATATGTTAAAAATAGGATTGATCGGCATAGGAGCATCATTTCTTGCATTGATACTAAAAAAGGATAAACCTGACATGGCACTGGCACTTTGCATAGCAACAGGCGTGATCATATTTGGGATGGCGATAAAGCAGCTTGGAGTGGTGATCGGCTTTTTAAAGCAGCTTGTCGCGCAGCTTCCTATAGATGCTCAGTTTTTTACAAGGATGCTTAAAATGCTTGGGATTGCATATATTGCAGAGTTTTCGGCATCCATCTGCAAGGACAGCGGGCACAGCGCGGTTGCGGCAGAGATAGAACTGTTTGCAAAGGTGGCGATAGTGGCACTTTCCATTCCGATACTTACGTATCTGGTGCAGATCATGGGAGATATGATATGAGGGGAAAGAAAATGGTGCATACTATCAAGATGGATTGGGGAAAGGACGGTAAGAATAAGGCGGGGAAGAGCATACGGATATGGAGATTTATCATAGTTTTTTTATGTGTTATATGCCGGGCGGATGATAGAGCGTCGGCTTATGAAAATACGCAGTCGCAGCAGTCTGATGTGACAGTAGTTAAAGATACGCAGGCGGATGAAGAGGAAAAAAGTGCATCGGATTACTGCGATATGATAATAAATTCGATTGACATGAGCGATGTGGAAAAATATTCCAAGGATTATATGCCGGATAAGCTGTCATTTATGGATCTTGTGAGGTCGGTAATGGATGAGGAGGCCTCTTTTGGGAAGAAAGCCTGCAGCTACATATATGAGCTGTTTTTTTATGAGATAGGAGCTGTAAGGCCGCTTGTCATAAATGTACTCTGCTATACGGTACTTTTTATGGTGATAAGCAGGCTTATTTTCTGGAAAAAGGATTATGTATACAATATGAGCTTTCTGTTTATGTATGCATCGGTGATGGTGCTTCTATTGTCATCGTTTCTTGTGATGGCTGACATAGCAAAGGACAGCATAAATGTGCTGCTTACATATCTGACCACGCTTGTTCCGGCATATGCTACGGTACTTGCGGTTATGGGAAACGGATTTTCGGCATCCGGTTTCTATGTTTTTACATTTATTCTCATATATATCATGGAATGGCTCATAAAGATAATTCTGATACCGGGAATACATATTTTTCTCATGCTTGAGATAGTAAACCACATATATGAGGAAGAAAAACTAAGCAAGCTGTCAGAGCTTATAGAGTCATTTATACAAAAGCTTATGAAAGCATTTATAAAAATAGTTGCCGGCATAGGTATCGTACAGGCTGTCATTGCACCGGCAAAGGACCGCATATCGGAAAGCCTGATATTAAAGAGTTTTTCCGCGATACCCGGCATCGGGCAGATCGGTCAGGGAGCAGGGGAGATACTTCTTGGCTGCGGTATGCTCATAAAAAACAGCGTGGGAGTGGCGGCTCTTGTGGTGCTTGGATTTATAGTGCTAACTCCTCTTATAAAGACACTTGTTTTTTCACTTATGTACAGACTTTTATCCGCAGTATTGCAGCCGCTTTCGGATAAACGTATCGTTGAGGGGATAGAGGCGGTGGCGCGGGCGGGAAACCTCTATTATATAGTAATAAGGGATTCGTCCATTTTATTTTTTATCGTGATAGCCATAATCTGTGTGTCAACAAGTTTTGTGAGGTGAATATGAAAAGTTATCTTTATCTGGCACTTATTTTTCTGGTGTGCTCGTACCTTTCACCGAAGGATGAGTACAAAAAATATTTTCAATTTATGCTTGGTATTTTTATGGCGGTCATAATCTTGAAACCACTGGGGCAAAAGCAGGATTTTAATCTGGGATTTGATCAGGTAATGCAGCAGATAGAGGAGATATCTTATGGATCTGAAGAAATTTTTAAAACTGAAAAAAACTGATTATATAGTTATTTTTCTCATAGGAATACTAATACTGATAGTGATGATCCCTGTTGGAAAGAAAAGCAGTACAAAAGAAAATACCACGGAAAGTCAAAACCGCAAGGCGGGGCAGGAAGATGTGTGCAGTAAAGATTATGAAAAAGAACTGGAGGGCAAGCTCAAGGATATCCTTGAAAAAATTGATGGTGTGGGTGAGGTCGATGTCATGATAACTCTTTCGGATGACGGCACAAAGTCACTTGATAAGGATATCAAAGAGTCCACCGAATATACGGAAGAAAATACCGTGATATATGATAATGACGATAAGACAGTGCCTTATGTTACAAGCACGAAAAGGCCAAAGGTAGAAGGTGTGCTCGTTGTGGCACAGGGCGGTGGAAATCCGCAGACAGACAGTGATATTTCCTGTGCGGTTCAGGCATTATTTGACGTTGCCCCGCATAAAATAAAAATAGCAAAAATGTTATCCAGGGAGGAATAGTAGTGAAGAAAGGCAGTCATAAAAATCAGATAGTTATTACGACACTGGCGCTGCTTCTGGCGGTGGTGGGATACATAAGTTATGACAACAGGGATATGTTTGCCACGGCAAAGGATGTGATATCCACGGAAGTGGATGCCGCGTCTGCAAATGCGGATGAGATGGGCACGGAAACCGTTGCCATGGAGACTGGTTCAACAGAGGAAGAGATATTAAATGCGGGCGAGACAGTGCTTACGAGCGCGGTATCCGACAATGCAAATTATGTTGCACAGGTAAAGCTGGGACGTGAGCAGGTGCGCTCGACAAATAAGGCATCACTTCAGGAGATAATCGACAATGCAGCTCTTTCTGAAGCCGAGAAAAAGAGTGCCGCTGATGAGATGGTAAAACTTACGCAGAATGCCCAGATGGAGGTGGATGCGGAGACTCTGCTTTCGGCAAAAGGCTTTGAGAATGTGGTTGTAAGCATAAGTGACGGCTGTTGTGATGTCATCGTAGGAAAAGATGATGTGACCGATGAAAAAAGAGCACAGATCGAGGATATAATAAAAAGAAAGATAAATATCGGTGACGCAAATATAGTGATTTCAACTATGGATTGAAAATATGGCTGATATAGGCTATACTATACGTTGATTTTGTTTGGAGGATACATTAGTGAGCAACTTAAGACAAGAAATAGAAAAAAGAAGAACGTTTGCAATCATTTCCCATCCTGATGCAGGAAAGACCACACTTACAGAGAAATTCCTTCTCTATGGTGGAGCTATCAATCAGGCCGGTTCCGTAAAGGGAAAGGCTACAGCAAAGCATGCTGTTTCCGATTGGATGGAGATAGAAAAGCAGAGAGGTATTTCGGTTACTTCATCTGTATTACAGTTTAATTACGGTGGATACTGCATAAATATCCTTGATACACCGGGACATCAGGATTTCTCTGAGGATACTTACCGTACACTTATGGCGGCAGATTCAGCGGTCATGGTCATCGATGCCAGCAAGGGTGTTGAGGCACAGACCAGAAAGCTTTTCAAGGTCTGTGTTATGAGGCATATTCCTATCTTTACATTTATAAACAAGATGGATCGTGATGCCAATGATACCTTTGAGCTTCTTGACGATATCGAAAAAGAGCTTGGTATCGCAACCTGTCCTATCAACTGGCCAATCGGCTCAGGTAAAGAGTTTAAGGGTGTTTATGACAGGAAAAAGAGAGAGGTCATGACCTTTGCGGACACATTAAAGGGTACGCAGGAAGGCTCAGAGAAGATCATTTCGATCGATGATCCTGCGCTTGCCGATGAGATAGGAGAAGATCATAAGTCACAGCTTATGGATGAGATAGAGCTTCTTGACGGAGCAAGTGCCGAGTTTGATATGGATCTGGTCACAAAGGGAGAGCTTTCACCTGTATTTTTCGGTTCAGCCCTTACCAACTTCGGTGTTGAGACATTCCTGCAACATTTCCTGCAGATGACCTACGCACCTACAGCCCGTAAATCCAATATCGGCATGATAGATCCGTTCTCAGAGGATTTTTCTGCATTTGTATTTAAAATTCAGGCAAACATGAACAAAAACCACAGGGACAGAATTGCATTCATGCGTATTTGTTCGGGCGAGTTTGATGCAGGAATGGAAGTAAATCATGTGCAGGGCGGCAGGACTATAAAGCTCTCACAGCCGCAGCAGATGATGGCGGATGAGCGCAAGATGGTAGACAAGGCATATGCCGGAGATATCATCGGGGTGTTTGATCCGGGAGTTTATTCTATCGGTGATACACTTACCACATCCAAAGAAAAGTTTGAGTTTGAGGGCATTCCTACCTTCGCGCCTGAGCATTTTGCCAGAGTCGGACTGGTTGATTCCATGAAGAGAAAACAGTTCGTAAAAGGTGTCACACAGATCGCACAGGAAGGTGCTATCCAGATGTTTCAGGAGTACAAGGGAGGCATGGAAGAGATAATCGTCGGTGTAGTAGGTGTGCTTCAGTTTGATGTACTCAAATTCAGACTTGAGAATGAGTACAATGTCGAGATCAGACTTGAGAACCTTCCATATGAGCATATCAGATGGATCGAGAACAAGGATGAGGTAGATGTTGACAATATCAGTGGAACAAGCGATATGAAGAAAGTCATAGATATGAAAGGCAATCCATTACTCCTATTTATCAATGAATGGAGTGTCGGCATGACTCTCGACAGAAATAAAGATCTTGTACTTACCGAATTCGGAAGAAACTAAATGATATTGTATATTTCGTCAGAGAACGACCTGTAATTGTGAAGATGTTTAACAGTTACAGAAATATGAATAAATATAAGCCGCAAGTTTGTTATATTTACTTGACGATAGCGGCTTGATATGTGTATAATCAAGACAGTTGCGAAAGCGACTGTCTTTTATCTTTTTATGTTTTATATTTTTTATCCCAATTTATTTATTGACAACAGAATAGAAGTGTATTATTATAATAACAGAACGAACGTTTGTTCGTAAGAATAGGAGATCATTATGGCAAAAGAAGATAAATTAAAAGCATTAGACGCTGCGATCGCGCAGATCGAGAAACAGTACGGAAAGGGCTCTGTCATGAAGCTCGGTGACAACTCTGCCAATATGAATGTGGAGACAGTACCTACAGGTTCACTCAGCCTTGACATTGCATTAGGACTCGGAGGTCTTCCAAAGGGCAGGATCATCGAGATATACGGACCTGAGTCATCAGGTAAGACAACAGTTGCACTGCACTGTGTAGCAGAGGTACAGAAGAGAGGCGGTATCGCAGGTTTCATAGATGCTGAGCATGCGCTTGATCCTGTATACGCCAAGAATATAGGTGTTGATATTGACAATCTTTATATTTCACAGCCGGACTGCGGAGAGCAGGCATTAGAGATCACAGAGACGATGGTGCGTTCAGGTGCCGTTGATATCGTGGTTGTCGATTCAGTTGCAGCCCTTGTTCCAAAGGCTGAGATAGACGGAGATATGGGAGATTCCCATGTAGGTCTTCAGGCGAGACTTATGAGTCAGGCTCTTCGTAAGCTTACAGGTGTTATCAGCAAGTCAAACTGTATAGTTATCTTTATCAACCAGCTCCGTGAGAAAGTCGGAGTCATGTTCGGAAACCCTGAGACTACTACAGGTGGTAGAGCACTTAAGTTCTATTCATCAGTCCGTCTTGATGTAAGACGTACAGAGTCATTAAAGCAGGCAGGAGAGATCGTTGGTAACCATGTCCGCGTAAAGATCGTAAAGAATAAGGTAGCACCGCCATTTAAAGAGGCTGAGTTTGATATCATGTTTGGTCAGGGTATCTCAAAAGAGGGAGACCTGTTAGATCTTGCTGCCAATGCAAACATCATCAGCAAGTCAGGCGCATGGTATGCTTATGAGGGTGAGAAAATCGGACAGGGGCGTGAGAATGCCAAGACTTATATCCGTGAAAACCCTGCATTCTTCGATATGCTTGAGGCAAAGGTAAGGGATTTCTACTTTGCAAAGCCTGAGGATGAGGAAGAGGCCGCTGTAGAAGATACCGCTGATACAGCAGACGAAGAATAATATTTGATTACGGAATTATAACGATATGATAGAGATTACCAGCTATGAGAGTGTTGGTAAAGGCAAGTACCGCACGACATTTGACACGGGAGAGACATGTGTACTTTACCGTGGAGAGGCCGTGCGGTTCTCTATTAGTGAGGGTGCCTTTATCAGTGAGCAGCAGTTTGAGATTTTGATCAATGAGGTTGTTGGAAAACGCGCAAAAAAGAGGGCACTGCATCTGCTTGAACAGATGGATCGCAGTGAGAGGAAGCTTCGCGAGAAATTAGAACAGGGCGGTTATCCGCAGTGCTGTATAGATGATGCGATAGAGTATGTAAAGAGTTTTCATTATCTTGATGATCACAGATTTGCATGTACATATGTCAGATACCACCAGAGCAGCTTAAGCCGTCAGCAGTTATCACAGAAGCTTATGGCAAAGGGAATTGGCAGGGATGACATAGAAAGAGCACTTGAAGAAGAGTATAGTGCCGATGAGGATGAGCATATCATAAAGCTGCTTTCCAAAAAGAATTATGATCCAAAGAATTGTGATGAGGGAGAATTTCGAAGGATATATCAGTATATCATGCGAAGAGGCTTTAAGAGTGGCAGTATACTGCGAATTATGAAAAATTACGAGAATTATATATAGTGTATAAGAATTAGTAAATATTCAGTACAGCTTACAATTATGAAAATACGGAGCAGTTATGAACAACATTATACTACAATCACCTTGACAGAATACACCAAAAAGTATAGAATTTAATTGTTGTAATTTGTGAAATACAATGAAAATTTAATAAAGGAGGTGCTCCTGTAATGCTACCGTATATCATTACTGCTGTAGTTGCTATTATAGTTACTGCAATAGTCGTATGGTTCGCAGCCGCTTCTTATCAGAAGAATTCTGCTAATTCAAAGATTGGCAATGCTGAGGAGAAAGCAAGAGGAATCATCGATGATGCTGTAAAGACTGCGGAGGCCAAAAAGCGTGAGTCTATGCTTGAGATCAAGGAAGAGTCCATCAAGGCAAAGAACGACCTTGACAAAGAGATCAAAGAGCGTAGAAATGAGATTTCCCGCAATGAGCGTCGTATCGTTCAGAAGGAAGAAAATCTCGACAAAAAGCTCGAAGCTATCGAGAAGCGCGAGGCTGGATTTGCAGTTAAGGAAGAGGAACTCAAGAAGCAGAAAATTGAAATATCAAAGCTTAATGAGCAGCGTTTACAGGAACTTGAAAGAATCTCTGGATTAACCTCCGAGCAAGCTAAAGAATATCTCTTAAAGACCATTGAAGAAGATGTAAAACTTGATACTGCAAAAATGATTAAGGAAATGGAAAACAAAGCAAAGGAAGAGGCAAATCGTAAGGCTAAGGACTATGTAGTTACAGCTATTCAGAAATGCGCAGCAGATCATGTATCTGAGACTACTATTTCAGTAGTATCTCTTCCAAATGACGAGATGAAAGGACGTATCATCGGACGTGAGGGACGTAATATCCGTACACTCGAGACGATGACAGGTGTTGATCTTATCATTGACGATACACCGGAGGCAGTCATTTTATCGAGCTTTGATCCTATCAGAAGAGAGGTTGCAAGAATCGCTCTTGAGAAACTTATTGTTGACGGAAGAATCCATCCTGCTCGCATAGAGGAGATGGTTGAGAAAGCACAAAAAGAAGTTGAGACAATGATTCGTGAAGAAGGTGAAGCCGCTACACTTGAGGTAGGTATTCACGGTATTCACCCAGAACTTGTTCGTCTTCTCGGAAAGATGAAGTTTAGAACAAGTTACGGACAGAATGCACTCAAGCATTCAATTGAGGTTGCACAGCTTACCGGACTTTTGGCAGCTGAGATCGGTGAAGATGTCAGAATGGCTAAACGTGCCGGTTTATTACATGATATAGGAAAAGCAGTCGATCACGAGATGGAGGGTTCACACATCCAGCTCGGTGCCGAATTATGTAAGAAATATAAAGAATCAGCTTTAGTGATTAATGCAGTAGAATCACATCATGGCGATGTTGAACCTGAGTCGCTCATTGCATGTCTGGTACAGGCCGCTGATACTATCAGCGCAGCTCGTCCTGGCGCAAGAAGAGAGACTTTGGAGACATATTCAAATCGTCTTCAGCAGTTAGAGGACATTACAAATGGTTATAAAGGGGTAGAAAAATCTTTTGCTATTCAGGCAGGTAGAGAGATTCGAATTATGGTAGTTCCTGAGCAGATCAGCGATGCCGATATGGTAATTATGGCTAGAGATATTTCTAAGCAGATTGAGTCTGAGTTAGAGTATCCTGGACAGATCAAGGTAAACGTTATCCGCGAGTCAAGAGTTATTGATTACGCTAAATAGTTACCTGACCACATAGATCGGTTAAACATAATATCTACAAATATTAGAAAAGGCTTCTTATGAGGCCTTTTCTTTTTATAACAATCAAAAAAGTAATTTGCAGTGTATGTAAGAAATTGACAAAGGAGACTGGTAAAATGATAGATGAAATGAAAAGATTAAAACGTAAACTGATGTACAAGGGATCTATAGTTGATGTATACAAAGATACCATGCAGTTTGCAAACGGTAAAATAGAAGAGTGGGATTATGTGGCGCACAGAAAAGGTGCGGCAGCCGTACTTCCGGTGCTTGATGATGGCAGGATAATCATGGTGCGCCAGTACAGAAATGCACTTGAGAGGGAAACTCTTGAGATACCGGCAGGAAGCAGGGACTTTGTAGGAGAGGACACAAAGATCTGCGCAGCAAGGGAGCTTGAGGAGGAGACCGGATACAGATCTGATGACATATCATATCTGCTTTCACTTCGTACAACGGTGGCTTTCTGCAATGAGTCGATAGATGTTTATCTGGCGAAAAATCTAAAAAAGGGAGAGCAGCACCTTGATGATGCAGAGTCTATAGAGGTAGAGATATATACTGTAAAAGAATTGTGCGACATGATCTATGCAGGAAAGATACAGGATTCCAAAACGGTCAGTGCGATACTTGCATACAGTAATATGATAAAATGAAAATAGCGAATTGATTTACATGTAAACATATAGTTATAAAACTACAAAAAACTTCCCACAGTCAGATTATAGATAACAAAGCCTGCATACAGGACATTCTATAAAATGACATGTGGGAAGTTTTTATTATTTATTCATTTCTGCGATCTCATAGATAAGCTTCTCTGAGTCAGCCCATCCAAGGCAAGGATCTGTAATGGATTTACCATATACATGCTCACCGATCTTCTGGTTTCCTTCTTCAATGTAGCTCTCGATCATGAGACCTTTGACAAGTGTCTTGATATCTGAAGAAAGCTGTCTGTTGTGCATAACCTCTTTTGCGATACGGATCTGCTCTTTGAACTGCTTGCCAGAGTTAGAGTGGTTGGTATCGATGATGGCTGCAGGATTGACAAGCTCCATCTTTCCGTACATATCATGCAGACGGATAAGATCCTCGTAGTGGTAGTTGGTTGTTGTGTTGCCGTGCTTGCTGACTGCACCACGCAGTACCACATGAGTAAGAGGATTTCCAGAAGTCTCGACCTCATAGCCTCTGTATACAAAGTGATGAGGATGCTGTGCTGCGTAAACAGAATTAAGCATTACTGAAAAATCACCACTTGTAGGGTTTTTCATACCGCTTGCAACATCAAAACCGCTGACTGTAAGACGATGCTGCTGATCCTCAACAGAACGTGCTCCGATGGCAACATAAGACAGAAGATCCTCTACATAGCCCCAGTTCTCCGGGTAGAGCATTTCATCGGCACAGGTAAGACCACTTTCAGCAATCGCACGGATGTGCATTTTTCTCATGGCGATAAGTCCTTCTACCATATCAGGTGCTTTCTCAGGATCAGGCTGTGAAGCGATTCCTTTGTAGCCTTCACCGGTAGTTCTTGGTTTGTTGGTATATACTCTTGGAACGATGATGACTCTGTCTTTTACGTCCTCCTGAATTTTGGTAAGGCGGCTGACATAGTCGCATACGGAATCTTCGTTGTCTGCTGAACAAGGTCCGATGATCACGAGAAATCTGTCATCTTTTCCACAGATGACATCTGAGATCATGGCATCACGCTGTACTTTAAGCTCTTTAAGCTCCTTGGATAAAGGAAATTGCTCCTTGATCTCGGCAGGAGTCGGGAGCTGATTCAAAAATGTGAAACTCATAATGTTACTCCTTGTAAATAAAATTTATTATTCTAAAAATCTCCTGAGTAAATGAATTGACAGTCAAAACACTTACAGTTACTTATAATAGTGTAAATAAATATGATTGTCAAATTTTTATCAATTATAGTAGTATGCATAAAAAGTTATAATAAGAAAAACAGAATTGAGAAAAAAGTAACATTGAAAAAAATACAGATATGTGATATAAATATTTGGTATCTTTTTGTGACCGTAGTTTAATGGATAAAATTCCGGACTCCGACTCCGGCGAGTGCGCGTTCGATTCGCGTCGGTCACATCAATTTTGGTATATGTTAAATGGAGGAACCACATGAAGGACTTTTTTAACAAAGAGACTTTAGATAATATAAAGCAGTTTTGCACTCAGAATAAAAAATACGTTGGAATAGCAGGCATACTCGTTGCACTTATAATAGTACTTATTGTAATAGTAGCAGGAGGAAACAACAAAAAGAATTCTGATACAGAGTCAGAGACTCAGGTTTCAGTAGAGGATTTCCAGTTTGAAAAGGATTACACAGATGATGCTAAGGACGATATAAACAAGCTCCTTTCAGATTACTACACAGCATACTGTGCCGATGACCTTGATACACTTGACAAGGTTGCCACTCCTATGAGCGACAATGAGAAGAGCTATATCGGTGTTGTAAGCCAGTATTATGAGTCTGTTTCAGACATCACGCCTTACACAAAGAACGGACTTGAAAAAGGTTCATACTTTGTATCGGTAAAGAACAACATCAAGTTTATCGGAGTAAATACTGTTGCCCCAACACTTGATTTCTTCTATATCGAGACAGATAAAGACGGAAACCTTTATATAAATAATATCTACAGCAATTTCAACAGAACCTACGAAGAGACAGCACTTGATGATGATATTTTAGCACTCATCTCAAAATACACAGCATCTTCTGAGTTTGCGCAGATACAGGAAGAGGTACAGACAGCATATGAGGATGCGGTAAACAGTGACGCAGACCTTAAGACAATGCTTGAGACAACACTTTCAGGTGCAATAAAGCAGTGGTACACAACAGCAAGAGTTGAGACACCGGCAGAGGATAGCACACAGGCTGAGACACAGACAACAGAGGCAGATAC
>CAVABC010000004.1:0-27578 GCA_963586665.1 Acutalibacteraceae bacterium | reverse complement strand
GATCAGGCAGCAGACCAGAACAATGCCGATGCCAATGCAACAGATCAGGCAGCAGCAGACCAGAATACAGCCGATCAGAACAACACAGATCAGAGCGCAGCACAGGAACCGGCAGCACCTAGCGAGTATCAGGTAGTGACAAAGGATGTCGTAAAGGTACGTGACGGTGCCAGCACAGATGCCAATGAGCTTGGACTTTTAAAGGATGGAGTTACACTTACAGCATACGGCACAGAGGGTGACTGGACGATCGTATCATACAGCGCAGGAGCAAACGGAAGAGCCTATATAAAGACTGATAATCTTCAGACTGTAGGACAGTAGGATAAATCTACACAAAACTAACGAAAACCGACACGGAGGCTTAAAGGTCTCCGTGTTTTACTCTATAGGAGAATATGATGGAAAACAGCGGAGTAAGGATAAACAAGTTCTTAAGCGAGGCAGGAGTCTGTTCAAGAAGAGAAGCAGATAGGCAGATAGATGCAGGCAATGTGCAGATAGACGGTGTGACAGCCCAAACGGGAAATCGTGTTCTAAATGGACAGGTTGTTACATATAATGGTCAGGTAGTGTCAAAAGAGGAAGAAATGATACTCATTGCCTTAAATAAGCCTGCCGGAATCGTATGCACAGCCGAAAAACGAGAGAAAAACAATGTCATAGACTATATAAACTATCCAAAACGTATCTATCCGATAGGACGTCTGGACAAGGATTCGGAAGGACTGCTTCTACTGACTAACAATGGCGAGATAGTAAACAAGATGATGCGCTCAGGCAATATGCATGAGAAGGAATATCTTGTCACGGTAAACAAAACCATATCAGACAGCTTTATCCGTGGACTTGCAGGAGGCGTGCCGCTTGTGGAGCTGGGCGTTACCACACGTAAATGCCATGTGAAGAAGCTCTCATCAAAGCAGTTTAAGATCATACTTACACAGGGCTATAACCGTCAGATAAGACGAATGTGTGAATATTTTGGCTACCGCGTGGTAAAACTTGAAAGAGTAAGGATCATGAACATATCCTTAGGAGATCTGCCAAGGGGACAGTACAGGGATGTCACACCTCAGGAATACAGAGGACTTAAGCAGCTTATCGCAAATTCCTCAAACCAGCCGGTTGCGGCACATGAAATGACATCAAAACGTAAGCCGGAAAATAATAGAGATAATCATAAAACCACTGGCATATATAAAGCACGAAAAGAAATATATAGTGTGGTAAACAGGGGATTACAACAGGACAGGGGAAAACAGGATGGAAAATAAAAATCAAAGAATAGAGCAGCTTGTAGAGACTCTAAACAAAGCATCACAGGCATACTATAACGGTGCAGACGAGATCATGTCCAACTATGAGTGGGATGCGATGTTTGATGAACTTTCACAGCTTGAGACAGAAACAGGATATATCCTGCCGGACAGCCCGACTCAGAATGCAGGTTACGAGGCACAGGCGGGAAACAGGGAGCCTCACGAATATCCGGCACTTTCACTGGCAAAAACAAAGAGTGTGGAAGAACTGAAAAAATGGGCGGCAGATATGCCGATCTGGCTGTCATGGAAACTTGATGGGCTGACTCTGGTGCTCACATATGATAACGGAAAGCTTACCAAGATACTGACACGCGGAAACGGAACGGTCGGCAGCAATATCACATTTTTAAAGGATGCGATATCGGGTTTTCCGACAAAGATACCATACAAAGGACATATGGTGGTAAGAGGCGAGGCAACCATATCGTACACAGACTTTAAGCTGTTAAACGATACAATAGAGGATGACGATGAAAAATATGCCAATCCACGAAACCTTGCATCAGGCACATTAAACCTCGAGGATGTGGATGAGGTAAAACGCAGACACGTCGTGTTTTATGCATTTACTCTTGTTCACATGGATGATCCGATGGACTCGTGGGGCGAGCGCATGGATTACCTTGAGAAGATGAAGTTTAATGTGGTAAAACGTGAGCCGGCTGATGCCGCAGGAATAGAGGCTGCGATCGACAGATGGACAAAGGATGTTGAGAGCGGAAAGATGGATGTACCGGTGGACGGACTTGTGATCTGCTATGACGATACGGTATATGCGGCAGGTGGAAGCGTAACCGGACATCATGCTACAAGAGCCGGTTTTGCGTTTAAATGGCAGGATGAAGCGGTTGATACAAAGCTTAAATACATCGAGTGGTCGTGTGCGGTTTCCACTATCTCACCGGTAGCAGTTTTTGAGCCGGTACAGATCGAGGGAACAACAGTATCGCGAGCATCACTCTGCAATCTGACAGAGATAGAGCGTCTCGGTGTGGGAAAAGAATGTACACTTTCTGTCATAAAAGCAAACAAGATCATACCAAAATGTATCGCTGTAAAGGATGCAGTGGGAGAGGTAGAGATACCGAAGGAGTGCCCTGTATGCCATCATCCTACACGAATTGTCGCAAGCAAAAACAGCGGTGTAAAGACACTTCACTGCACCAATCCTGACTGTACGGCAAAAAACGTAAAGAAATTCAGCCGTTTTGTCAGCAAGAGTGGAATGGACATAGATGGACTTTCTGTTCAAACAATGTTAAAATTTATTAATGAGGGTTTCATCCACAGTTTTCAGGACATATATCATCTGCCAGAGCATTTTGATACTATAAGTCAGATGGAGGGCTTCGGAGAGAAATCCTGTGAGAACATGGAGCGCGCCATAGCAAAGAGCAGACAGGTGCATCCTGTCAATCTGATATTTGCACTGTGCATACCGCTTATAGGAACGGATGCGGGTAAAAAGATCATAAACACGATAGGCTTTGACGAGTTTGCTGACCGCATGAGACATCAGAAGGATTTTGTCGATATAGATGGTATCGGACAGGAAAAATCCAACTCCATACTCGAGTGGTACGCAGATCCGAAAAATGAAGCCATGTTCGAGGCTCTTATAACGGAGCTTGACATCGAAAAAGTGGAGATAAAAGATACTTCCGGGAGCAACTTAAACGGCAAAACCTTTGTCATAACAGGCGATGTGCATGATTTTGCCAACAGAAATGAATTTA
Organism: Acutalibacteraceae bacterium; assembly: GCA_963586665.1. Taxonomy (GTDB): domain Bacteria; phylum Bacillota; class Clostridia; order Lachnospirales; family Lachnospiraceae; genus Roseburia. Next base: position 24,517 of record CAVABC010000004.1, on the reverse strand, counting down.
AAGCCTATGTGGAGTCACAGGGAGGAAAGGTTACAGGAAGTGTGTCCAAAAAGACAGATTATCTTGTAAACAACGATACCACATCGACTTCCTCAAAGAATAATAAAGCAAAAGAGCTTGGAATACCGATCATTTCCGAGGATACATTTATAGAAATGTTCGGACGCTAGTTTGAAATAGAAAAGAGGTTTGAAAATGCCTATAAAGACACAAAATGATTTACCTGTAAAGGAAATATTAGAAAGAGAAAACATATTCGTGATGGATGAGAACAGAGCGCAGCATCAGAGTATCAGACAGCTCGAGGTTGCGATCGTAAATCTCATGCCGCTTAAGGAGGACACAGAGCTGCAGATACTACGTTCGCTGTCTAATACTCCAATTCAGGTCAATGTCACCTTTGTTGCAACGACCACACACGAGTCTACACATACATCCCTCAGTCACCTTAATCAGTTTTACCAGACTTTTGATGACATAAAAGACAGATATTTTGACGGACTTATAATAACAGGAGCACCTGTCGAGCTTATGGAGTATGAAAAGGTCGATTACTGGGATGAAATATGCAGGATAATGGAGTGGAGTAAGACTCATGCTTTCTCCACACTGCATCTGTGCTGGGGAGCACAGGCAGGACTTTACTACCATTATGGCATACCAAAACACATACTTCCCAAGAAGAAATTTGGAGTATATCCGCACTGTGTAAAAAACAGGAAAATACCGCTCGTAAGGGGATTCGACGATATGTTCTATGCACCTCATTCAAGACACACAGAGGTAAGAAAAGAAGATATCCTTAAACATCCAGAGCTTACCATACTTGCAGAGTCGGACGAGGCAGGAGTATTTCTTCTCATGGATCAGGATGGAAAACAGATTTTTGTGATGGGGCATCCTGAATATGACAGATATACTTTACATAATGAATATGAGAGAGATAAGAGCAAAGGATTAGACATCGATATGCCGGTAAACTATTATCCGAACGATGATGATACTCAAAAACCGCTGCTTCAGTGGCGTTCACACGGCAATATTCTCTATTCTAACTGGCTCAATTATTATGTATACCAGGAAGTACCATATGAATTTATAAATAACGGTCAGATAATTGGAAAATAATGCCAATAAATATAGTAAATTTTAGCTAATATTTACTTTGCATAAACCTGAATTTGTGATAACATATTATTATAAAAACATGCAAATAATGCGAAAACAAATCTAAATAAAGGGGGATTTTTTGATATGGCAAAAGAGCTAGTTGCAATGCTGCTTGCCGGTGGTCAGGGATCACGTTTATACGCGCTTACCCAGAAACTCGCAAAACCGGCAGTTCCGTTCGGAGGCAAATACAGAATTATTGACTTTCCACTTTCAAACTGTGTAAATTCAGGCATCGATACAGTAGGTATCCTTACACAGTATCAGCCTTTTGTATTGAATGAATACATAGGAAACGGACAACCATGGGATCTCGACAGATTATACGGAGGTGTACACGTACTTCCGCCATATCAGAAAGCATCGGGATCAGACTGGTACAAGGGTACGGCAAATGCCATCTACCAGAATATCGCATTTATAGAGCGTTATGATCCGGAGTATGTCATCATTCTTTCAGGTGACCAGATCTGCAAACAGGATTACAGTGATTTCCTCAGATTTCACAAGGAGAAAAATGCGGAGTTTTCCGTAGCAGTCATGGAAGTACCATGGGAGGATGCTTCACGTTTCGGACTTATGGTAGCGGATAATGATGACAAGATCACAGAGTTCCAAGAGAAACCAAAGAACCCTAAGTCAAATCTTGCATCTATGGGTATTTATATCTTCAACTGGGATATACTTAAAAAATACCTTATCGAGGATGAGAATGATCCTGAGTCAGAGAATGATTTTGGTAACAACATCATTCCTAATCTCTTAAGGGACAACCGTAGAATGTATGCATATCATTTTGACGGATACTGGAAGGATGTAGGAACAATTCCGGCACTCTGGGAGGCGAACATGGAGGTTCTTGATCCTGAGCACAGCGGAATCAACCTCTTCGATGAGAATTGGAAGATCTTCAGTCGAAACAGCGGACATACAGGACATGTTATCGGAAACAACGCAGAAGTATCAGACTCTATGATCACTGATGGTTGTGTGGTAAAGGGTACAGTTAAACATTCCATCCTTTTCGGTGGTGTTGTCGTAGAGGAAGGTGCTGTAGTAGAGGATGCGGTTGTCATGGGTGACACCGTCATAAAGAGAGGCGCAAAGGTTACACACTGTATAGTAGCCGAGAATGTCACAGTTGGAGTCGATGCAGTTGTCGGAGCTAAACCTGATGAGGATATCACAGGAGATGTAGCTACTATTGCACCTGGAGTTACTATTGGGGACAGAGCGGTTATCGGACCGAAAGCGATGGTATACAACGATGTAGAGGAGGGCCAGGAACAATGCTAAATATGAACAACGAAGAAGCTTTAGGCGTTATTTTTGCAAACAGCTATGATGCCCTCATTCCTGAGATGGTATCAGAGAGACTTATGGCATCTATTCCATTTGCAGGTCGTTACAGAGTATGCGATTTTATCATATCAAGTATGGTACATAGCGGAATAGACAATATCTCACTCATAGTAAAGAAAAATTATCATTCACTTATGGATCACCTTGGATCAGGTCAGGAATTTGACCTTGCACGAAAAAAAGGCGGAATAAATATAGTTCCACCATATGCACAGAAACAGATCAAGGTATACGAGGGACGTATCGAGGCACTTGAGAGCCTTAAGGGATACCTCAGAAAATGTTCACAGAAATACGTGATCATGGCAGATGCCAACTATGTGTTCAATTTTGATTTCAGGGATCTTATCGAGGAACACAAGAAGAGTGGTGCAGACATTACAGCTATGTACTGCAAGCAGGAGATACCAAAGGTATTCTTAAGACCAAATAGCAACAACGAAGAGCTGTACTATACATTTGACATAGTAGATGACCGTGTTAATAAGATCTATATCAATGCAAAAGAGCCGGGAAAAGTTGATTTTTGCATGAATATATTTATAATGGAAAGAGAAAAGCTCATCAGGGTTGTAGATGATGCTTTCGTACACGGCTATTCATATTTCACAAGAGATCTGTTAGCCGGCAATACAGACACACTCAATATACATGCATATGAGTTCAAGGGATATGCATCACAGATCACAGATATGAAGAGCTATTTCGAGGAGAATATGCGACTTCTCGATGAGGACAACAGAGCCGCTCTGTTTAAAAACGGCAATTCTATCTACACAAAGATCAGGGATGACAACCCAACCAGATATATCAACGGCTCAAAAGCCAAGAATGTAATGGTGGCTGATGGTTGTGTTATCGAGGGCACGGTTGAGAATAGTATTCTTTCAAGAGGTGTCAAGATAGGAAAAGGCGCTAAAGTTAAAAACTGCATCCTGTTACAGGATACTGTAGTCGAGGATGGAGCTAATCTTGAATATGCAATTACTGATAAAAACGTACATATTTCAAGAAATAAATCACTTACGGGAAATGACTCATTCCAGGTTTATGTGGCAAAGGGACAGACCGTATAGCCAGTTAAGGAGGAACATGGACAATGGCAGAAAATAGAAACACTATCAATATCAAATCAGATGAGTCCGGTGAGATAAAGGTTGCGGATGAGGTAGTAGCCATCATCGCAGGTCTTGCCACTACTGAGGTCGATGGAGTAAGTTCCATGGCAGGCAATATCACAAATGAGATCGTCAGCAGACTCGGTATGAAGAGCCTTTCAAAGGGTATTCAGGTCGAGGTTGAGGACAATGAGGTAGTTGTAGATGTTGCTATAAATATTGCATACGGATATAGCATTCCGGAAGTTTCTACAAAGGTACAGGAAAAGGTTAAGTCTACTATCGAGACTATGACTGGACTTTCTGTAGCTACGATCAATGTTCGCATAGCAAGTGTGGATATGGGAGAGAATTAATTAGTTCTTTTTAAATGTGCACAAATGTAGTATAATTAAGGATGTCGTAAAGACATCCTTAATTTATAATATTACAAATAGTTACGAGAGGAATTTAAATGACCAGAAGTAAAATAAGAGAAAATGTTTTTAAGATGCTTTTCAGAGTAGAATTTCATGATGCGGATGAGCTTTCAGAGCAGCTTGATCTGTTAAACGATGAGCTTGAAAATCCTACAGATGCCGAGAGAGAATACATCGACAAAAAGAGCATGGATATCATCGCCCATATTGATGAGATAGATGCACTCATCGATGAGAAGTCTACAGGCTGGAAGACAAAACGTATGGCAAAGGTAGATCTTTCTATTATAAGGCTTGCTGTATACGAGATCAGATTTGAGGAGGATATCCCTACAAAGGTATCTATCAATGAAGCTGTTGAGCTTGCCAAGAAATTTGGAGCAGATGAGTCTCCGGCATTTGTAAACGGAGTACTTGCGAAATTTGCATAGCATATTATGAAGAGAAATGTTTATTCAGTAGCACAAGTAAATAGCTATATCAGGAATATGTTCGCACAGGATTTTATGCTCAGACAGGTGAGCATAAAAGGGGAAGTATCAAATTGCAAGTACCATACCAGCGGACATATTTATTTTACCATCAAAGATGCCGGGGCTGCCATGAATGCGATCATGTTTGCGAGCAGCAGGGTCGGTGGACTTTCATTTCGCATGAAAGAAGGAGATCAGGTCATAGTGACAGGATCGGTTGAGATATACGAAAAGACAGGTGTATATCAGATCTATGCCAAAAAGATCGAGCTTGACGGAGAGGGCAATCTGTACCTTAAGTTTGAACAGCTCAAAAAAGAGCTTGAGGAGATGGGCATGTTTGCACCAGAGTACAAGCAGCCTATACCACAGTATGCAAAGCGCATCGGCATAGTAACGGCACCGACAGGTGCAGCCGTGCAGGATATAAGAAATGTATCCACGCGCAGAAATCCATATGTGCAGCTTATTCTTTTTCCGGCACTCGTGCAGGGCGAGGGGGCAGCACAGAGCATAGTAAACGGTATACAGGCACTCGATCAGATGGATCTTGATGTGATAATAGTAGGCAGAGGTGGAGGTTCAATAGAGGATCTTTGGGCTTTCAATGAGGAAATCGTGGCGAGAGCCATATTTGACTGCCGTACACCGGTCATATCAGCGGTAGGCCATGAGACTGACTGGACGATAGCTGATTTTGTATCGGATCGAAGAGCACCTACACCATCGGCAGCGGCAGAGCTTGCCGTAAGCGATTACAGGCAGACACTTGAGAGACTTGACAATCTAAAGCGAAGGATGGACAACAACCTGTCGCGCAAGCTGGATTTTTACAGGGAAAGGCTCTCACATATAAAGACCAGGATGACATTCCTTAGTCCGGCAAACAAATTAAATGAGAATAAAAGACGCCTTGCGGATATCGAGGATAAGCTGTCAGAATGCATAGTGCGTAAATTTACTGACAGTAAGCAGCGGCTTGCCATGCTTTCGGGCAGACTGGATGCATATTCACCGGCAAGAAAACTCAGTCAGGGTTATGCATATGTGGATATGGCAGACAAAGGTGCAGTACACAGCACCGCAGATATAAACGCAGGCGATGAGATAAATATATATCTGATAGACGGACATGCTAAGGCTGTCGTCTCGGAGGTAGAAAAGAATGAGCAGGGAAACAGATAACAGCCCTACACTCGAGGAGCGTTTTGCAAATCTCGAGGATATAGTGGCAAAAATGGAAGACCAGGATGTCTCGCTGGACGAGTCCTTTGAGCTTTACAAAAAAGGACTTGATGAGGTTAAACACGCAAACGAGATGATACAGGGCATGGAAAAAGCCATGCTCGTACTAAACAGCGATGGACAGTTGGAGGAATTTTGATGAGTTTTCAGGAAGAACTACAGCAGAAAGTTGATCATATAAACAGCGTACTTGAGACATATCTGCCGGCAGAAGAAGGACACCAGCAGGTGATCTTTGAGGCAATGAATTACAGCGTAAGGGCAGGCGGAAAGAGGCTTCGCCCTATGCTCATGGAAGAAACTTATCATATGTTCGGAGGCAGCGGAAAGGTTATAGAGCCTTTTATGGCGGCTATCGAGATGATACATACCTACTCACTAGTGCATGATGATCTTCCTGCAATGGACAATGACGAGTACAGACGCGGCAAAAAGACCACACACGCAGTATACGGTGAGGCAATGGGTATACTCGCAGGAGATGCGCTTTTAAACTATGCATACGAGACTGCGGCAAAGGCATTTGACGAGGCACCGTGTGATCCGGCAGTGGCAAAGGCATTTTCTGTTCTGGCAAAAAAAGCAGGAGTATACGGCATGGTCGGGGGGCAGGTAGTTGATGTGGCAAGTGAAAAATCCGACAACATGCCTGTTACAAGGGAAAAGCTTGATTTCATATACAGATTAAAGACAGGTGCTCTTATAGAAAGCTCCATGATGATAGGAGCCATTCTGGCAGGAGCTACGGATGATGAGATCGCGCTCGTTGAACAGATTGCAGCCAAACTTGGTCTGGCATTCCAGATACAGGATGATGTACTTGATGTGACAAGCACGCTTGAAGTGCTTGGCAAGCCGATAGGCAGTGATGAGAAAAATAACAAGGCGACATATGTCACCTTTGAGGGATTGGATAAGGCCGTTTCGGATGTGGAACGGATATCAAAAGAAGCGGAGCAGTTACTTGAAAGTTTTGGGCGTGATGATACGTTTCTTAAGAGTTTGTTTGAATATCTGATCCATCGGGAGAAGTAAAGATGGTTTTAGAAAAGATACAAAAAGAAAATGATATAAAAAAACTGACACCGGCAGAGCTTAATGTGTTAAAGGACGAGATAAGGGAATTTCTTATAGAGTCAATATCCGTCACAGGCGGACACCTTGCATCTAACCTTGGTGTGGTAGAACTTACCATGGCTCTTCATCTTTGCTTTGATCTGCCGCAGGACAAGATCGTGTGGGATGTCGGTCATCAGTCATATACACACAAGATACTCACCGGCAGGAAAGAAGGCTTTATCACCCTAAGACAGTATGGTGGCATGAGCGGTTTTCCAAAGACCGATGAGAGCGATTGTGACTGTTTTAACACAGGACACAGTTCTACATCAATTTCGGCAGGACTTGGGCTTGCAATGGCAAGACAGGTAACGGGTGCGGATTATCATGTTGTTTCTGTAATAGGGGACGGAGCACTCACAGGCGGCATGGCTTATGAAGCATTAAACAATGCTTCAAGCATCAAATCCAACTTTATTATAGTATTAAATGACAACAATATGTCGATATCAGAGAATGTCGGGGGTGTAAGCCAGTATCTGTCAGGGTTTCGGACAGCAGATGCCTACAGGGATCTAAAGAGTAATATCATGAATTCGTTAAATCAGATTCCTGTATACGGTGAGAAAATGGTAAAGAGCATACGCAATACCAAAAGCAGTATAAAGCAGCTTCTTATACCGGGCATGTTCTTTGAAGAGATGGGGATCATATATCTCGGCCCGGTTGACGGAAACGATATACATGAGATGTGCAGGGTATTTGAGGAAGCAAAGCGCGTGGATGGTCCGGTGCTTGTGCATGTGATCACAAAAAAAGGCGCGGGATATCTGCCGGCAGAGCGTTATCCAGCGAGATTTCACGGCGCAGAGCCATTTGATATTGAGACAGGACTTCCAAAGAAAAAGCGCACGAAGGCTAATTATACAGATGTATTTTCTACTGTCATGAAGAAAATGGGAGAGAGAAATCCTGATGTTGTTGCGATAACAGCGGCTATGGCAGACGGTACAGGACTTAGAAGGTTCCGCAGGAATTTTCCTGATAGATTTTTCGATGTCGGAATAGCAGAGGCACATGCCACGACATTTGCGGCAGGACTGGCAAAAGCAGGACTTATCCCTGTATTTGCGGTTTACTCATCATTTTTACAGAGAGCCTTCGATCAGGTGCTGCATGATGTGTGTATACAGAATTTACACGTTGTATTTGCCATAGACAGGGCAGGACTCGTGGGAAGTGACGGAGAGACTCATCAGGGTATCTTTGATATATCATACCTTTCAGCGATACCGAATATGACGATACTTGCTCCAAAGAACAAATGGGAGCTTTCGGATATGATGAAATTTGCGATAGGCTACGATGGACCGGTCGCGGTAAGATATCCAAGAGGCACGGCTTATGACGGGCTTAAGGAGATAAGAGAGCCGATAGAACTTGGTAAAAGTGAGCTGATACAGCGCGGGAAAGGCGTTGCGATAATGGCACTCGGCAGCATGGTTTCGACAGCGGTTGATGTGGTAGAGCTTCTTAAGAAAAGAGGCATAAATGCAACACTGATAAATGTCAGATTTGCGATGCCGTTTGATAAGGCAGCCATAAAGGCACTTACAGCAGATCACTATATGCTTGTCACCATGGAGGAGAATGTCTTAAGTGGTGGTTTCGGAGAACACGTTACAGAGTATGTAAAGTCGCATGAGCTGGCACTTAAGGTACTAAATATCGCGCTTCCGGATTGTTATGTTGAGCACGGCAATGTGGATCTCCTTAAAAAAGAGCTTAAAGTCGATGCTGACTCTGTGGCAGACCGCATTATGCAGGCGCTATAATAAAGTATTAAAAGATATGTGACAATTCAGTATGAGACCGAACTGAAATGTTACAAAATGCAACATAGAGGTAATATATAGATAATATGAAAGAAAGATTAGACGTTTTACTGGTAAACAGAGGACTTGCGCCTTCGCGTGAAAAGGCAAAGACCATGATAATGGAGGGAAATGTATTCGTAAACAACAACCGCGAGGACAAAGCGGGATCTACATTTCCTGATGACTGCAATATCGAGATACATGGAAAGACCTTACAGTATGTAAGCCGCGGAGGACTTAAGCTTGAAAAGGCGATGAAGCACTTTGACATCACACTTGAGGGCAAAGTATGTATGGATATAGGCGCATCTACAGGAGGATTTACCGACTGTATGCTGCAAAACGGTGCCACAAAGGTATACGCAGTCGATGTCGGATACGGCCAGTTTGCCTGGAAGCTCAGACAGGATGAGCGTGTAGTGTGCATGGAAAAAACCAATATCAGATACGTGACACCTGAGGATATAGATGACGCGCTCGATTTTGCATCGGTTGATGTATCATTTATCTCGCTTACAAAGGTGCTCGGACCGGCAAGAAATCTGTTAAAAGACGGTGGCGAGATGGTTTGTCTCATAAAGCCGCAGTTTGAAGCCGGCAGGGAAAAGGTAGGCAAAAAAGGTGTTGTCCGTGACAAAAAGGTGCATGAAGAGGTTGTCACAAATGTCATAGATTTTGCCTTAAACAATGGATTTAGCGTACTTGATCTGGAATACTCACCGATCAAGGGACCTGAGGGCAATATCGAGTATCTGGTACACATTAAAAAGACAGATGATCCTATAAAGGAGGAATCCGTAGATATTCATAGTGTGGTCGAGGCTGCACATGGAGAACTGGATAAGAAATAGATTTATGAAACATTTCGTTGTAATAGCAAATGCCTACAAGGACAAAGATTTTGCACTGACAAACAAAATAGTTGCATACATAGAGCAAAAGGGCGGCACGGCAAAGGGACTCGTCAGCAATGTGGAGTCACTCGACAATGAAGAGTTCGTGCTTGAGGACATACCGGCAGATACTGAGTGCATACTTGTACTCGGAGGAGATGGCACACTTATACGTGCAGCAACAAAGGTGGAATCGCTGCAGATACCGCTTATGGGAGTAAACTTAGGTACACTCGGATACCTGTGTGAGGTGGAGGAGTCCACGGTTTTTGACGCGATAGATTCACTTATGGCAGATAAATACATGATGGAAAACCGCATCATGCTCACCGGACACAAGAGCGGAAGTGATGAATCACACGTTGCATTAAATGATATTGTTATCCACAGAAAGGGTGAGCTTCAGATGCTGAGTCTAAATGTGTATGTAAACGGAGAGTTTTTAAATACTTACCATGCTGACGGCATTATCGTTGCTACACCTACAGGCTCTACAGGCTACAGTATGTCAGCAGGCGGCCCGATCGTTGATCCAAAGGGCGATATGCTGCTTCTTACACCAAATAATGCCCACAACTTAAATTCCAAGAGTATCGTGCTCTCGGGAGATGACGAGGTGGAGATAGAGATATGCAGCAGGCGTGTGCAAAAAGATGAGCTGGCATGTGTCAGCTATGACGGAGATACCACGACAGAGCTTTCTGTGGGAGACAGATTTGTCATATCAAAGGCTGCTAATTACACGAAGGTTTGTAAACTTCACAAGCGAAGCTTTTTAGAGATATTGCGCAAGAAGATGGAAGGCTATACGTAAAGGTTAAATGTACGAAAACAGATATTTCGTATAAAATGCGTGCAGGGATAGGAGATTGCGATGAAAACCAGTAGACAATCCAAGATCATAGAGATAATACAGAAAAATGAGGTAGAGACACAGGAAGAGCTTTCAGCACTTTTGGAGAGCGAAGGCTTTCGTGTGACACAGGCTACAGTTTCAAGAGACATAAGGGAGCTGAAACTCACCAAAATTCCTATGGCAAACGGCAGACAGAAATACGCTGTTATAAGTGACGGCAGTGAGGTGCTTTCGCAGAAATACGAAAGAGTACTGCGCGAGGGCTATCTATCCATGGATATGGCGCAGAATATCCTTGTTATAAAGACGGTATCAGGAATGGCAAGTGCCGTATGTGCGGCTGTAGATGCCATGGACATGAAAGAAATCGTCGGTTCCATAGCCGGAGATGACACGATAATGTGTGCGGTAAGGACCGTTGATGATACATTTGCAGTGATGAAAAAGATCCGCAAAATTGTAGAGTAATATATGCGCGTGCTTTGGGAGAGCGGAAGGAGAAAATATGTTACAAAATCTACATGTAAAAAATCTGGCACTCATAGACGAGTGTGAGGTGGAGTTTTCTGACGGATTAAACATACTGTCAGGAGAGACAGGAGCCGGAAAATCGATCATCATAGGCTCTATCAATCTGGCACTCGGGGAGAAAGTGCCGAAAGAGATGCTGCGCGACAGTGACCAGCCGGCATTTGTTGAGCTGATATTTTCGGTGGACAATGAGCAGACCGCAAAAGCCTTAGAGGCACTTGACGTGGAGCTGGAGGATAATACAGTTATCTTAAGCCGTAAGATCACGGCATCCCGCGCTATTGGAAGGGTAAACGGTGAGGCGGTATCGGTATCGTGCATGAAGGAGATAGCTTCATATCTTATCGATATTCATGGTCAGCATGAGCACCAGTCGCTTTTGTCAAAGAAAAAACATCTCGATATACTCGATGAATACGCAAAAAAGCCGCTCGGAGCAAAGAAGAGTGAGCTTTCGGCTGTATACAAAGAGTACAGAACGCTGAAGGAAGAGTTTGAAAAATCCAATATTGACAACGAGCAGCGAAGTCGCGAGCTGTCATTTCTCGAGTACGAGGTAAAAGAGATAGAGGACGCTGACCTCACACCGGGCGAGGACGAGGAGCTTGAGACACAGTTTAAGAAGTTTTCAAACGGTAAAAAGATCATGGAGGGTGTGAGTGCCGCTTATGCTGCCACAGGAGGCGAGCTGGACAGCGCATCGGAGCTGATAGGACGCGCAGTGAGAGAACTTGGACAGGTATCGGGCTATGACACTGAGGTTGAAAACCTTGAAAATCAGCTTGCGGAGATAGACAGTCTGCTATCTGATTTCAATCATGAGATCTCAGGCTATATCTCAGGAGCCGAATTTGACGAGGAAACTTTCTACGAGACACAGAAACGTCTTGACGAGATCAATCATTTAAAGTCCAAATACGGTAATTCAATAGAAGAAATCCTTGCATCACTCGAGCAAAAACAGCAGAGGATAGCTGTGTTAAACGATTATGACGCTTACCTTAAGACACTTGAGCAGCAGCTTTCAAAGAAAGAAGCCGAGCTTAGTGCCATATCAGAGGAAGTCTCAAAGATCAGGCAAAAGAGTGCTGCAAAGCTCGTAAAAGAGATAATAGCAGCACTTAAAGACCTTAATTTCCTGGATGTAAAGTTTGACATGAGCTTTGACAGACTGCCGGATTATACTGCAAACGGTATAGACGCACCGGAGTTTCTCATATCGACAAACCCGGGAGAGCCGCTTAAACCTCTCGGAAAGGTGGCATCAGGCGGTGAGCTTTCGCGTATCATGCTAGGCATAAAGACCATCATGGCAGAGAATGACCATATAGAGTCGCTCATATTTGATGAGATTGATTCAGGTATCAGCGGACGTACCGCACAGATGGTATCTGAGAAGATGAACGAGCTTGGAAGAAATCACCAGATCATATGCATCACACACCTGCCGCAGATCGCAGCCATGGCAGATGCACATTTCCTTATAGAAAAATCAGTTGAAAATAAATCAACTGTTTCAAAAATTTACCGACTTGATGAATTACAGAGCATTGCAGAGCTTGCGCGTATGCTTGGCGGCGCAAAGATCACGGATACAGTTATGGAAAGTGCGCGTGAGATGAAAGCACTGGCGGCTGAGAAGAAATCTTAAATACATATTCAGATGAAATTTTCCGCATACTAACCCAAATGGAGGTGTTGGTATGCGGAAATTTTTTATGCATTTTGCAAATTTTCTGGCTGGAGTAGTCATAATTGCAGCTTTTGCGATAGGCTGTGGAAGCTCAAACAGCGGTGCAGGAAGATATATCGAGGGACTTAAATCTGAGAATACGGTAAGTACCGTGGGGCAGGATGAGACTGACGGTGAAACCGGGGCGGATAGTGAGAGTGACAATGATGGAGGTTCAGGTGATAGCAATGGAAATTCTAGTGATAGCGGTAGTGCCAATAATGCAAATAATAGAAACAGTAATTCTGGTGGCAGCAGTGACAGTGCGACTGGTGAAAATGACAATAATGCCAATAGCAATGGTAGCAGTGCCACTGATGGAAATACAAATAATAATAGCAATAGTGATAATACCGGTAGCAGTAATACCGGAAACGATACATCACAAAACAAGATCACCGGTGTATATGCCTGTGGCAGACTGACCGGAATATATGAACAGACCGAGGGCGTACTCGTAGTCAATATTGCTGAAGTCGAAGACGAATACGGCACAAAATATACTCCGGGCAAGGGAAAGGTAAAATGTGGAGATTATATCGTTTCCGTAAATGGCAGATCTGTGGCTGATAAAGAAGAACTTTCTGACACTGTAAACGATATCATGAATGAGTGTGAAGCCGGAAACAAAAATGAAAGTAAAGATAATGCCAAAAATGAATGTAAAAATAAAATCGAGATAAAATTTTTGCGTGGAGGTAAGAAAAAAACAGCAAAGATAACACCAGTTAAGGCAGCAGATGGAAAATACTATATGGGCATATGGGTAAAGGACGATCTGGCCGGTATAGGCACCATAACCTATTACACAAATGATGGAAGGTTTGGAGCACTTGGTCATGGCATAGGTGATGGCACGGAAAGTGGAAACCTGCTTTCTGCAGGAAGTGGAGATCTCTATGCCATGGAGCTTACCAAGATAAAAAAGGGAAAGAGTGGAGAGCCGGGAGAGCTTGGCGGAGTCGTATATTTCGGTAAGCGAAGCCACATAGGAACACTTGACTGCAACAGTGATCTGGGAATTTACGGAAAGCTCGATGATGAGGAATTGGAAAAATATTCTGCGGAGGATGAGTACTATCCGGTGGCAGCTACGGATGAAATAAAAACAGGAGAGGCTCAGATAATATCAGAAATATCTGGAAAACTCGAAAAATATAATATAGAAATAACAAATGTTGATCATAAAGCAAAAGACACAAATAAAGGACTGGTGATCAGAGTTACGGATGAAAGGCTTCTTGATATGACAGGCGGCATAGTGCAGGGAACATCGGGCAGTCCTATCATACAGGATGGCAAAATAATAGGTGCAGTCACCCATGTTTTTGTGGATGATCCCACCAGAGGATACGGTATCTGCATTGAGGAGATGCTGTGATATTTTATCAGTATACATTCTGAATAAATGCAGTGATCATTTATTGATTCATGCGTTTAAGTTCAGGAAGAACAGTACACAGCATAGTGATAAAGCAGATACTTCCACCGATAACATTTGATACAGGCTCAGCCATAAAGACTCCGTCAGTTCCCATGCCAAAAGCATATGGCATTATATATGTAAGCGGTACGACAATAAACGCTTTCCTAAGCAATGAGAAAAAGATAGCCTGCTTTTTCTTGTTGAGGGATTTGAACGTGGTCTGTCCGATATACTGCAGATCCATAAATATAAATGCGGCAAAGTAAATATTTAAGGCTTTTACTGAATCTTCCATGAGTGTCTGGTCGGAACTGAAAATCGTGATAAGCGCGCGTGGCACAAGGATTATAACGCTCCACATTATTGCAGTATATATCAGAACCAGTGCTCCCATTGTGACCATCGATCTGCGCACGCGTGACGGACGTCTTGCACCGTAGTTATAGCTTAAAATAGGAGATGATCCCTCCACAATCGCATAAATAGGAGTCTCTACCATCTGTCGTATGCTCGATACGATTGTCATGACGGATATGTAGAGATCACCACCTGTAACAGACAGCACATTGTTACAGCAGATCGACACGAGGCTGTTCGTAAGCTGCATAACACAACCGGACGTTCCAAGACTTATTATATCTTTTGCGTAGCCTATATTATTGCGGAAATCAGAGAGGCTTAAAAGGCTGATCTTAAGCTCCGCTTTATTTCGCAGAAAATAAAATACAAAAAGTGCAGACAAAGTCTGTGATATGACAGTCGCTATTGCAGCACCTTTTATACCAAAATTAAATGTAAATATAAAAAGCGGATCTAAAATCAGGTTGGCAACAGCACCGATCGCAACCGAGAACATTCCTGTGGTAGAGTACCCCTGTGCATTTATAAAAGGGTTCATGCCGGTTGAGATCATGGAAGGAAGTGTACCGATCAGATATAAAAGCAGATACGGCAGTGCATACTCCATGGCATTTTCAGAGGCACCGAACAGCACCAAAAGCGGTCTGGCAAATATCATGCAAAGTACCATAAAAATAATCGCAAATGCACAAACCATGGTAAAACTGGTATTCATGATGGTGTTTGCAGTTTTGTTATTGCCCATGCCTTTTTTGATGGAAAATAAGGGCGCACCACCGCTTCCAAACAGATTGCTGAAAGCAATGGTCAGCATTATAATAGGAAAGCACAGTCCGACAGCTCCGAGTGCGGTTGTTCCAACACCCGGGATGCGGGCGATATATATGCGGTCTACAATGTTGTAAAGCAGACTTAAGATCTGAGCCACAAGCATAGGCAGGGCAGCATTTAATATGTTGCTTGTAATAGTTCCATTGTCAAAATCTATTTTTTTCATTTATGTTTACCTCTTGTATATTATAGCATATATATGATAAGTGTGAATGTTGTTGACATGTTTAAAATTAATGTGAAAACTTTTGGGTATAGATTTTATTTATGACAAACTCAAAGAAAAATATAGTTTACAATGATTGAAATTTATAATATGATATAAATCACTAATTGATAGGTAAATTAAATAGTACTAATCAAATAGCGTGTATTAAAAAGCACATATAACTGCGAATAATGAATACCTAAATATAAATATGCAGCTTAGAGTATAAAAATGGAGGATAACATACATATGAAGATCACACAGATACATACTGAAAAGCCACAGTCTCTCTCTTTTGAGATATTCCCACCAAAGAAAGAGGAGGACTTCAAGAATATAGACGAGATGCTTGAGATTCTTTGCGATTGTCATCCGGAGTATATCAGCGTTACATTCGGAGCCGGTGGAAGTTCAAACAATAACAAGACTATCGAGATTGCAAAAAAGATCAAGAACCAGTATCATGTAGAGCCTGTAGTTCATCTTACATGTCTCTGCTACAACAAAGCTGAGATCGATGAGTTTGCAAAACAGCTCTCATATGAAGGAATTGAAAACATCCTTGCACTCAGAGGAGACAGAAATCCTAATGTACCGGCAAAGGAAGATTTCTTACATGCAAGCGACCTTATTACATATTTAAAAGAGACAACAGGAGATCAGTTCTGCATCGCAGGTGCATGTTATCCTGACATTCATCCTGAGGCAGCAGGCAGAGTAGAGGACATCAAGAATTTAAAGACAAAAGTGGACGCAGGAGCAGAGCTTTTGTTATCACAGCTTTTCTTTGACAATGATACATTTTTCAAATTTGCAGAGGATTGTAAGCTCGCGGGCATCAATGTTCCGGTTATCCCGGGTATCATGCCTTGTATCAATGCAGCACAGATCCAGAGAATGGTCACAATGTGTGGCGCAAAATTCCCGGAGAAATTCCAGAAGATTGTACACAGATACGGAGATAACAAGGCTGCACTTTTTGATGCGGGAATGTCATACTGCGAGAGTCAGATCATTGAGCTTCTTGCAAATGATGTAGAGGGTATCCATCTTTACACAATGAACAATGTAAAAGTTGCAAAGAGACTTACAGAGGGCATCAAGAACCTGATCTAGAAACATACTTCTTGCAAAAAAGAATATAAGCGGCTATAATAAACGAGTTAGGTAATTTAGCTTCCCATATACATGAGATGATTATATGGGAAGCTTTTAAATTTATAAAAGAAGGGATGACGGACATCATGAAAGAAAAATCAAGAGGTTCTTTCTCGGGCAATCTGGGGTTTGTACTTGCTGCTGCGGGAAGTGCCGTAGGACTTGGAAATATCTGGAGATTTCCATATCTGGCAGCAAAAGACGGAGGAGGACTTTTCCTACTCGTATATCTGATACTCGTGCTTACATTTGGTTTCACACTGCTTACCACAGAGATAGCGATCGGACGAAAGACAGGACAGGGACCACTGACAGCATACGGAGTGATCAATCCAAAGAGTAAATTCATAGGAGTGCTCGCATGTCTTGTGCCTGCGATCATACTGCCGTATTACTGTACGATCGGTGGATGGGTACTTAAGTATTTTACAATTTTTATGACAGGAAAGAATAAACATGCCGTTGCAGACGGGTATTTTTCGGGTTTTATATCAGGACAGTGGGCGCCGATCATATTCGCAGTAGTGTTTCTCGGACTTACGGCCGTTGTAGTAATAGGTGGTGTGGACAAGGGAATAGAGAGGTTTAGCAAGGTACTTATGCCGATACTTCTTGTGCTTATCCTTATCATTGGAATTTTCTCACTGACACTCAGTCATGAGGATGGAGATACCGTAAGAAGCGGACTTCAGGGCTTAAAAATATATGTAGTGCCTGATTTTACAGGGCTTACATTAAACAAATTGTTTACGGTATTTGTTGATGCGCTTGGACAGCTTTTTTATTCTATCAGCGTAGCAATGGGAATTATGGTAGCATACGGATCATATGTAAAAAAGGACGTAAAACTCATGAATTCTATCAATCAGATAGAGATATTTGATACTGTGGTTGCGTTTTTAGCAGGACTTATGATCATCCCGGCAGTATATGTATTCATGGGACGCGATGGAATGTCAGCAGGACCGGGACTCATGTTCATTTCCCTGCCAAAGGTATTTGATGCCATGGGAATAGCCGGAATGATCGTTGGACTTGTGTTCTTTGTCATTGTTGCATTTGCAGCGATAACATCATCGGTATCTATCATGGAAGCGATAGTATCGAGCCTTATGGACAGATTTCATTGGAGCCGTAAAAAGAGTGCAATAGTTGTAACAATATACGGACTTATTGCTGAAATAATAGTATGTCTTGGTTACAACAAGCTGTATATGGAGGTCAAACTTCCAAACGGCACGGTAGGACAGATACTTGATATCATGGACTATGTCAGCAACAACGTACTCATGCCGATAGTAGCGCTGCTTACATGTATACTCATCGGCTGGATTGCAAAGCCAAAAGTCATCATCGATGAGGTAACACTCGGAGGCAGCAAATTCACCAGAAAAGGTCTTTATATAATCATGATTAAATTTATCGCTCCGGCTTTGCTTCTTATATTATTAGTACAGTCACTTGGATTATTAAGTTTGTAACAGTTGTACCATTTTACCCTTGAAAATATATGGGTGGAATGGTACAATTTTCCTATATAGGAAAAAGGGGGAGCCGGGATGGCTTTTAGAAGAGAAAAAAAGCGTATCGGAGATATGCTTATCAATGAAAATGTAATAACACCGGAGCAGCTTTCACAGGCACTGCCTATCGCAAAAGAGCGTCATAAGAAAATCGGAGAGACACTTATAGAACTTGGATTTACCAATGAGTTTGAGATTGCAAAGGCATTGTCACAGCAGCTTGGCATTGAATTCGTAAATGTAAGTGCGATAAATATACCAGAAGAGGTTCAATCGCTTGTGAGCGAGACAGTGCTTCGAAAGCATGTTATGATACCTTTTGCATTTGATCAGAATAATGCTAATATCGTGCATGTAGCTATGGCCGATCCTATGGATATGGTGGCACTCGATGATTTTTCCATCATTACCAACCTGCAGGCAGAACCGGCAGTAGCCACAGCCAGGGATGTCCTTTTGACGCTCGACAAATATTACGGTGATACCGAGGCTATGAAGGCTGCACAGGAATACGCCCGTGAGCGAAAGGAAAGAGAGCAGAAGAATGCCGAGGCAGACGGGGCAGCCAGCAAGGATGTAAATAATTCACCTGTCGTATTACTTGTAAACTCAATTATTGAGCAGGCAGCCAGACTCCGTGCATCCGATATCCATATAGAGGCACTTGAGAATAAAGTACGTGTGCGTTACAGAATAGATGGTGCGCTCTATGAGAAAGCATCTTATAGTATCCATCTGCTTTCAGCAATCATCACACGACTTAAGATCATAGGCGGTATGGATATTTCAGAGAAACGTAAGCCGCAGGATGGACGTATTACTATGGACATCGACAAGACAGAGTATGATATCCGTGTATCTATCCTTCCGACCGTATTCGGTGAGAAGTGTGTTATGCGACTTGCACAGAAAAAGGCACTTACAAGAGAAAAAAAAGAACTCGGATTTTCGGACGATGAGTTAAAGGCTTTTAATCATATACTTATGAATACAAACGGTATCATCCTCGTAACAGGACCTACCGGAAGTGGTAAATCGACCACACTTTACACGGCACTTTCAGAGCTTAATCAGGAAGATGTAAACATCATCACCGTAGAGGACCCAGTAGAGGCAAATATCGATGGAATAAATCAGGTACAGGTAAACAACAAGGCAGACCTGACCTTCGCGTCAGCACTCCGTTCCATCCTGCGACAGGATCCGGATATCATCATGATTGGTGAGATACGAGATCAGGAGACAGCGGAGATAGCAGTACAAGCATCTATCACAGGACACCTTGTGGTAAGTACACTGCATACAAACAGCTCTGCAAGTACACTTTCTCGTCTTGAGGATATGGGAATAGAAAGCTATCTGCTGGCAGACTCCGTAAAAGGAATAATCGCACAGAGACTTGTAAGGCGTCTGTGTCCTGCATGTAAAAAGGAGCATCTGCTCACAGAGGAAGAAAAAGCATTTATGAACATACCGGCATTTAGTCCGGTAAAAATATTCGAGCCGTGTGGCTGCGAGCAGTGCGATCATACCGGATACAAAGGAAGAATTGGTATATATGAGATCATGACAGTCACACCAAAGCTTCGTACACTTATCGCAAAAGGCGCATCACCGGAAGAGATAAATGAAACAGCCTGCGCAGAGGGTATGCATACATTAAGGCAGAGCGCACAGCGTCTTGTATTAGAGGGTGTGACCTCATACCATGAGATGTTAAAGACTACATTCGAGAACTAGGGGGATTACAATAATGCAGATGACAGACATACTTAGGATGGCACAGCAGCAGAATTCATCAGATATACACATCGCACCGGGAAATCCGGTCATGCTCCGTATAGATGGACGGCTCGTGCCACAGGGAAACCAGAACCTTACGGCAATAGAAACAGACAGCATATTAAAGCCGGTTGTACCGCCTGAGCTGCTGGATGAGTTAAAGCAAAAAGGAGAGCTTGACTTTGCATTTTCCGCAGAGGGATTTTCACGAGTCAGGGCAAATGTATTCAGACAGAGAGGGTCATATGCGGCTGCACTTCGAATTCTCTCGTATGATGTGCCGGATCCGCAGACACTTGGCATACCTCATGCAGTTGTAAATCTCACGACAAAGATGAGAGGACTTGTGCTTGTAACAGGAGCTACAGGCAGCGGTAAATCAACCACGCTTGCCAGCCTTATAGATGTAATAGCCAGCAGAGATTCAAAAAATATAATCACGCTTGAAGATCCTATTGAGTACCTTCACTCAAAGAAGCGTTCGATAGTCACACAGAGAGAGGTCGGAAAAGATACAATGTCATATGCGGCAGCACTTCGTGCGGCACTCAGACAGGATCCTGATGTAATACTGGTAGGAGAGATGCGAGATTTAGAGACAATCTCTACAGCTATCACGGCAGCAGAGACAGGTCATCTCGTATTTTCCACACTGCATACAAACAGCGCGGCAGATGCGATTGACCGTATCATAGATGTGTTCCCACCACACCAGCAGCAGCAGATCAGGGTGCAGCTTTCAGGTGTACTTGAGGGAATAGTGGCGCAGCAGCTTCTTCCTATGGTAAACGGTGGACGAGTAGCGGCATTCGAGGTATTGCTTGCAAATAATGCCATCCGAAATCTTATTCGTGAGGCAAAGGCATTCCAGATTCCATCCATCATACAGACATCAAAACGAGAAGGCATGCAGACTATGGATGACTGTATCACAAGCTATTACAGTCAGGGACTCATAGCACCTGAGACAGCGGTATCATACGCACATGATCCTATAAACATGGCAAACCGCGTACATCTGTACTATTAGTTAATGAATTTATGTAACTATTCAGTAAAGAAATATATAATGTACTGAACAGTTACGAATTTGTATCATATACAAGGAGGACGAAAATGGCTGATTGGACATATCAGGTCATAGATCCGAATGGAAAAGAAAGAAAAGGAAATATCGTAGCGGATACCGAAGCCGAGGCAAAAAATAAATTAAAGCTCGACGGTAATATGGTCATAAGCCTTACAAAGGCAACCGCACTTACCAAAGAGATATCGTTCAGCTTCGGAGGAAAAGTAAAGCCGAGAGATCTTTCGGTGTTCTGCCGACAGTTTACAAGTATGATAAATGCCGGAGTCACGATCCTCGATACACTCGACATGCTTTCAGATCAGACCGAAAACAAGACCATGGCAAAAGCCATAAGAGGTGTACATGCCGAGATCCAGAAAGGTGAGAACCTCTCCGATGGCTTGAAAAAATACCCTAATGTATTCCCAAGCATCATGGTCAGCATGGTTGCAGCAGGTGAGGCATCAGGAAAGATAGATGTAGCATTTGACAGAATGGCAGCTCATTTCGAGAAATCAGCAAAATTAAACGGACTCATCAAAAAAGCCGCAATGTATCCTATAATCGTTGCAATAGTAGCTGTAGCAGTTGTAATCGTAATGCTTGTAAAGGTAATCCCAAGCTACTCAGATATGTTCAATGACCTTGGAACAGAGCTTCCGGGCATCACAAAAGCAGTAGTGGCAATGAGTGATTTTATCATGGGTTATTGGTACATAATAATCGCAGTGATAGTCATAATTGTGGTAGCGATAAAAGTTTACAAAAAGACAGACAGCGGTCAGATATTCTTCGGAACACTTGCCAGAAAAATGCCTATATTCGGAAAACTGAACATCAAGACAGCCGCGTCAAACTATGCACGTACACTTAGTACACTCGTCTATTCAGGACTTCCGATGATAGAAGCACTTGGCATCACTGCAAACACCATGAACAATTACCTCTACAAAAGAGCATTGCAGGATGCCAGAGAAGAGGTAAGCAAGGGTGTACCACTCTCAGAGCCTATCACGGCATGTGGGCTTTTCCCTCCTATGGTGTCACACATGACAAAGATCGGAGAGGAAACCGGAGACTTAGAGGGTATGCTCAACCGTCTCGCAGATTACTATGACGAGGAAGTGGAGATGGCTACACAGACAGTAATGGCAGCTATCGAACCGATGATCATCCTGATTCTTGCAGGCATCGTAGGTGTGCTTGTGGCAGCGATCATGGCACCAATGATCACCATGTACTCTGCAATGGACAGCCTGTAAAATAGAAAACAGAATAGTAAAAGAAAGTAAAAGACACACTATGAGGCAGGAATGGCTTATGGTGTGTTTTTTGTAATGATTTTTAGTGACATTTTGTAATTCATTTGATATAATCAATCCAAAGCATAGAAGCAGTTACAGAGATTGCTTTACAGTAATATGTAACTTACAATTTCTAATGACGCAAGTCACTTTAAATAGGCAGTACCACTTCAACACATTCATTTAAGGATAGAAATTTTCGATGCTTTTATATCACTATAAACGGCAGGAAAATTTTAAATTTGCGGGAACAGATATGAAAATAGATGAGAAAGCGAAGGTGATTGATATGTGTAAGGCATGGGAAGATGCGATAACAGAGGGGAGAGCCGAAGGCATTATTGAAATGGGAAAAGAATGTGATGCAACTAAAGAGAAAATAATCATAAATTTACAAAGTAAATTGAATATTTCACAGGAAAAGGCACAGGAATATTATGAACAATACAGTTCAGGTGTGTTGGCTTAGTTTTCGAGTGGGATTTTTAATGGGTCATTTATTGGGTCACGGTGACCCGATAAATGACCCAATAAATATTTTGTGATAGAAAATAGATAAGAAAGAGAATATTAAAATATGAATGATATTAAAAAAGATCCGTTTGCTGAATATATTAAAAATCTTCCTCCTACAAGAAAAGAACTGGGACAAGCATGGTCAACTGCAATCGGATTACAGGATGTTGATGGATTAAAACCGTCTGAATATTTGTATCAAACTGCAAAAAAGAGCATTGATGGGAAAATCTCTGTTGATGAGGCAGGCGAGCTTATAAACAGCTATTATGAGAGTAAAGATGACAGAGCAGAGAACGAGGCAAGGACAGAGGAAGCGGATAAAGTCGCGACAAGAATAGCAAAATTATTATCTGATAAATCATTTACATTTTCACCAACACAATATATCGCAATTCATAGGGAATTGTTTATTGGTATATATTCGCATGCAGGGAAAATACGTGATTATAACATTTCTAAAAAGGAATGGGTTCTTGATGGAGACTCTGTTTCTTATGGTGGTGCGACCGATTTACGGGAAACTTTAGAATATGATTTTTCGCAGGAAAGAAATTTTAAATTTAATGGATTAACAATAGATGAAACCATATATCATTTGGCTATATTTGTTTCAAGACTATGGCAGATACATGTATTCGGTGAAGGTAATACAAGAACAACAGCAGTCTTTTTTATAAAATATCTTAGAATGTTGGGATTTGAAGCGGAAAATGACTTGTTTGCAGAAAATTCATGGTATTTTAGGAATGCGTTGGTTCGCGCGAATTATAATAATATTAAAGACGGTGTATATGAAACAACAGAATTTTTGGAGAAATTTTTAAGAAATCTTTTGCTTGATGAGAAAAATGAATTGCATAATAGAGAAATGCATATAAGTGGTAAATTTTTATTGGGTCATGATGAACCAATAAGTGACCCGATAAATGACCCAATAAAATTAGATGAAAGAGAAAAGAATATTATAGAATTATTACGGAAAAATCCGGGGACTACACGCAAGGAGATGGCAGATCGCCTTAAATGCTCGGAGTCAACGATTAAGAGAAGACTGCAATCTATGGTTGAAAGGGGAATAATTAAACGTATAGGTTCGAATAAAAAGGGGAAATGGATAATATTGGTGGATAGATGAGAAAGCAAAGGTGATTGATATGGCATGTAAGGCATGGGAAGACGCGATAGCAGAAAGCAGAGAGATTGGAAAGCATGAAGGAAAAATAGAAGGCAGAATAGAAGGTAGAATAGAAGGAAAGCGTGAAGGAAAAGCTATAGTCATAGTTGAAATGGGAGAAGAGTATAACATTTCAAAAGAAAAGATACTTATTGATCTACAGGAAAAACTAAATATTTCACAGGAACAGGCACAGGAATACTATGACCAATACAGCTCTAAATAGTTGGTTTGATTTGGAAAATTTAAGTAAGTGATAAAACCAGTAATAATTTTTAATGACATTTCATGCTTGATTTGATATAATCAATCCAAAGCATAGAAACGGTTACAAAAATTATTTTACAGTAATATGTAAATATGTAAATATGTAACTTATAATTTCTAATGACGTAAGTCACTTTAAATAGGCAGTACCACTTCAACAC
>CAVABC010000003.1:33112-97105 GCA_963586665.1 Acutalibacteraceae bacterium | reverse complement strand
AGTATACAGGTAAATCCACGTTGCTACAAATGTGAGGTCACTTCATATTATCTAAGCATGTCCAAGATTTTCTGCGATTGCCTTTGGACTCATCCCATTTAGGAGAAGAATCGTTGCACATGTTCCTCTTAAGTCATGCCATCTGACATCTGGCAGGTCTAAGTCTTTCAGTAATTTCTTAAAATGCTGAAAGTGAAAATTTTTACTTCTTGGTCTTCCATATGAACTACAGCAGACATAGTCTAAATCCAAAAAGTATTTACTTCTCCTACTCTTAGATGCTTCATACCATTTTCTTTGCTCTAAAATAGCATCATATACAATATCAGGAATATCAATAGTTCTCACACTGGATGGTTTTTTTGTAGCAATTTCCTGCTTTGTATAAGTTTTTGCATCCAGTTCACTATCATTTTTCTTGATATCTCTTCCAAGCTGTCTTCTGACTGTAAGCTTCTGCTCAACAAAATCAATATCTGAATGCCTTGATGTGTTTAAGACATCCCAGTCTCTCACACGATTTTGCTCATCTCTGGTTTTAGGGAGCAACAGCACAAAAGAATTGAGATGCTTTTCAGCAATAGTGTTTAATAACATGTTAGCTCTAGCCTTAAGTTTTGTAAAGATTGTCTTGAAATTATTCTTACGAAGTTGCTTGAACTGCTGGGTTATCTTCCTGACTGCGAAAAGAGGGCAAAAAATTAGAGCCAGCCTTTCGACTGACTCTGCTCTACCCCAAGCATATTACAATTTATTTTGATAATTCTCTAACTGGTGAAAAATACCAACTACATTTACAACATCATCTCTCACATCAAAAATGATAATATAATTCATCTGTGGCACAACTGCTTCTCTATACCCTTTCTTGGCAAGATATGCATCTCTAAATTCTGCAAATTGAAAAGGATTGACCTCCAACCTATCATAGATTACATCAATACAATCTAACAAATGCTTCGCTGCCTGTTTATTCTTTAAGCGATAAATCAAATGATACATAAGATTATCAAGCAATTCATCGGCATTCTCTGTAACATTTAATTTATAAGCCATACTTTGCCCTCGTTTCTCTAAGTGCTGTTCTGGCATCCTTTACCTGTCCTGCCTCTATCTGCTTTTCAGATATCTCTATATCTCTATACATGGCAATCTGTCTCATTGTTGACTCATAAATTTCCATGCTCATAATTACCATATCGCCATAGCCATTTTTCGTAATATAAATTGGCTCCTCTGTCTTATGGCACATATCAGATATCTCTGATGTATTCTTCAAGTCTTTAATTGGAATTATTTTTGGCATAATATACGCCTCCTTATTTATGGTCTAATTATACCATAATTATGTCCCTTTTCAACATCTTTTATTCATAAAACATATTAAAAGCAAGATCCCCCATGAGCTTTTGAGAATATTTTCTTGACTTGAAAACTACACCAAAATACCAAGACAATTACATATTTCACATCTTCCTGAAAATACCTATTATTCGACAACTATCATTTATTCTATTTCACACGGCCACAGCACTGCTTATACTTCTTTCCGCTGCCACATGGACATGGATCGTTAGGATAAACCTTTGCTGCTGCACGACGTTTTGGTGCATTCTGTGCTGACTCGTCCTTGTTGGTTCCTGAGATCTTGGCTACCTGCTCACGTTCTACCTTCTGTTCTACCTGTACGTGATAGAGAAGTCTGACTGTATCCTCCTGAATAGCTGATATCATGGCATCAAACATATCAAAACCAGCCATCTTGTACTCTACGATAGGATCTCTCTGTCCGTATGCCTGTAAGCCGATTCCCTGACGAAGCTGTGCCATATCATCGATGTGATCCATCCATTTTCTGTCGATCACACGAAGAAGTACAACTCGCTCAATCTCTCTGAACTGCTCAGGCTCAGGGAACTCTGTCTCCTTTGCCTCATATAACATAACAGCCTTTTCTTTTAAGTACTGTTTTAACTCTTTTGCATTCTTGATAGACTCGATATCCTCTTTTGTAATAGGATCAAGAGGAATAATAGGAAGCACAAGCTCATTAAGCTCTACAAGGTTCCAGTCCTGTCTGTCGATTTCCTCGGAAATACATGTGTCTACAGCCTTTTCTACCTGCTCCTGGATCATCTTGAAGATTGAATCGCGCATGTTGTCTCCGTTTAACACCTTAAGACGCTCGCCATAGATGATCTCTCTCTGATCGTTGTCAACCTGATCGTACTCGAGGAGATTTTTACGGATCCCGAAGTTGTTTGCCTCAATCTTCTCCTGTGCCTTCTCGATCGCAGATGTAAGCATCTTGTGCTGAATCTGCTCTCCCTCAGGAACTCCGAGAGCATTGAATACTCCCATCAGACGATCTGATCCGAAAAGTCTCATCAGATCATCCTCAAGTGAGATAAAGAACTGTGACTCACCAGGATCGCCCTGACGTCCGGCACGTCCACGAAGCTGATTATCGATACGTCTTGACTCGTGACGCTCTGTACCGATGATCTTAAGACCGCCGGCTGCTTTTGCCTCGTCATCAAGCTTAATATCAGTACCACGACCGGCCATGTTGGTAGCGATGGTAACCGCGCCATGCTGTCCTGCAAGTGCTACGATCTCAGCCTCTTTCTCGTGGAACTTCGCATTGAGGACTGTGTGCTGTATTCCTTCTCTTTTAAGCATGCCGCTGATAAGCTCTGATGTCTCGATAGTGATAGTACCAACGAGAACAGGCTGTCCTTTTGCATGAGCCTCTTTTACAGCCTCAACAACAGCTTTGAATTTTTCTTTCTTTGTTGCATATACGGCATCCTGAAGATCTATACGTGCTACAGATCTGTTTGTAGGTATCTCTACAACATCCATGCCGTAGATATCACGGAACTCTTTCTCCTCTGTGATAGCTGTACCTGTCATACCTGATTTCTTGTCAAACTTGTTGAAGAAGTTCTGGAATGTGATGGTAGCAAGTGTCTTGCTCTCTCTCTTTACCTTTACATGCTCTTTTGCCTCGATTGCCTGATGCAGACCATCAGAATAACGACGTCCCGGCATGATACGTCCTGTAAATTCATCTACGATAAGTACTTCGTCATCTTTTACAACGTAGTCCTGATCCCTGAACATGAGGTTGTGTGCGCGGAGTGCAAGTATGATGTTGTGCTGGATCTCAAGGTTCTCAGGATCTGCAAGGTTCTCGATATGGAAGAACTGCTCTACCTTTTTCACACCATCCTGTGTAAGGTTTACAACCTTGTCCTTTTCATTGACGATGAAATCTCCTGTCTCATCCTGTACGATACCCATGATGGCATCCATCTTTGAGTACTCAGGCACATCCTCGCCTCGCTTCATCTGTGTTGCAAGGATATCACATGCCTCATATAATCTGGTTGATTTTCCGCTCTGTCCTGAAATAATAAGAGGTGTACGCGCCTCATCAATAAGAACTGAATCGACCTCATCGATGATCGCATAGTGGAGACCTCTCTGAACAAGCTGCTCCTTGTAGATAACCATGTTGTCACGAAGATAATCAAATCCAAGTTCGTTGTTTGTGATATATGTAATGTCACAATTATATGCCGCTCTACGCTCGTCATTGTCCATGCCACCGAGAACCACGCCTACCGTAAGACCGAGGAACTCGTGAACCTGTCCCATCCACTCTGAATCTCGCTTTGCCAGATAATCATTGACTGTTACGATGCAGACACCTTTGCCCTCGAGTGCATTTAAATATGCAGGAAGGGTAGAAACGAGTGTCTTACCTTCACCTGTACGCATCTCTGCGATACGTCCCTGATGCAGGATAATACCACCGATGATCTGTACTCTGTAGTGTTCCATGCCAAGCACACGCTTAGCTGCTTCTCTTACTGTAGCAAATGCCTCAGGAAGGATATCGTCGAGTGTCTCTCCATCCTCCAGACGCTTTTTGAATTCTCTTGTTTTATCTTTTAACTCTTCATCTGAAAGCTTGCCCATTGCCTCCTGGTATGACTCAACCTTGTCGGCAATCGGATAAATTCTCTTAAGTTCCCTCTCGCTGTGGGTACCAAAGATTTTTGTTAATGCGCTCATATTTGTCTCCTATTACTTCAATTTGCCTGTAAACAGGCTACACAATAGTGTTATTGTAACACTTTGCATGGATTTAAACAACCTTAAGGCATGAATGTTTTGTAAACATTTTATAAATATAAAAAATACTATACTGTAAAAACGGGGTTCCGAAACGGAACCCCTCTGTGGCAGATTATTCTATTTATTCTGAGCCTCATAAGCCTCGCGGCATGCTTTTGCAAGCTGGTCACCGCATGATGTGTTCTTAAATCCACATTTAATTCCGCCTATTTTCTCCTCTACCTGGGCTACTGTGAGTCCTTCTACGAGTTTTGGAATAGCTTTGAGGTTTCCGTTACAGCCTCCTGTGAATTTGACATTGTGTACTACATCTCCATCAAGATCAAGCTCTATTTCTGTGGAACAGGTTCCTTTTGTTTTGTAAATATATGACATATTTTATCCTCCCGTGTATTCATATTTTTGCGCTGTAATTACGACGTGCTCATCCCAAGAAACCGCTGTTTCTTGGGATGTACGGGCAGTCGCCCTATCAAAAATGCCAAACCTGATTGCTCCTGTGCAAGCACGTCGCATTCATGTTTATCATTTTTGGCACGTCTCGTTGCCTACATTATTATATCATATGCTTACATCAAACTCAATTTTTACACCGGCTGATATTGTATTTTTCCGGATACCAACAAACTGCGTTATCTTATCACCGGCTGGATCTGTTTTCCGGCAAGCACTTCCTTTACTGTATCCACAACCAGCATACTGTCACATACAAGCGAATTAGGTTTTTTCACGCAGTCATCCTGCCCGAACGGCACAAAATAGATATTCTTCATGTTCATGAGCTTTCCTATATTTTTGAAGTTGATGCCCAGTGCGTCATTGGTGGATATACCTATCACAAGTGGTCTGCCGTTTCTAAGATGTGCCTTTGCCGCAAGCAGCACCGGTGTGTCCACTATACCGTTTGCAAGCTTGGCTGCCGTATTTCCGGTACAAGGATAAATGACCATGACATCAAACAGCTTTCCGGGACCTACACGCTCCGCCTCCTGCAAGGTCTTTATGCCCTCATCACCCGTTATCTCCGTCATGGTGCGCATAAAATCACCTGCTTTGCCAAAACGGGTATTCATCATCTGCGCATTATATGAGTATACCGGTATCACGTGGCCAAAGCTTGCTGCCATGGCTTTTGCCGTCTCTTTTGTCTTTTCAAAACTACAGAAAGAGCCTGTAATTCCCATTCCTACCGTGCAATCCGAAATAACCATAAGCCCTCCGTCATACCTTTTCTTTTCATGCAATCGTAAAGTATTCCGGCACTCGTCTTAGGGCAGTAGATTCCCGGAAGTCCAAGCGCATGCGTACAGTTGATCTGATATCTCTTTGCCGCCTCAAAATCACAGCCTCCGGGCTTTGATGCTATATCTATGATTATCGCGTCTTTTTGTAAAAGCATGATTAAATTTTCATCTATTACTCTTGCCGGCACTGTATTTATGAGAAAACGTATCTCATAACAAGCTTTTGCAGTATCATTAAAATCCACGGTTTCATATCCAAGACTCTCAGCCTCATCCCTTGCCTGTTTTTTTCTTGCCATCACCATGACTCTGGCTCCCATAGCTGAAAAAATGCGTGCTTCAGCTTTTCCGCACTTTCCGAAACCGCTGACTAGCACCTTAGAGCCGTGTATGCCATGCAGACTTTTCTGTATAGCTATGGACGCAGTGGCTTCCGCGGTGACTATGGCATTCTGCTCTATGACAGTCTCATCCTTCATAAAGTCACAACCTTTTTCAGTTCCCGGAAAGCGATCCGGCAGACATCCGCCCCACACTGCAATATCATTATTTATTATATTTTCTTTTAATTTTTTAATCTCATCATTATCAAACTTTGCTTTCGAAAACGGAGTGGGAAATATTATATTTCCAATCCTCCCATAATCAAGTACGTTTCTGTTTCCGCAGTTCTCCTGTTCCCCACCGAGCATATCTGCCAGATATTTTTGTCTCTGATCTGTAACATATATTATAGTGTCTTTTTGCATAATGCTTCTCCCTTTCCATATAATATATGCCGATGTGCAGACCTGGTTACTGGCGAGTTCCCATATATAAAAAATCCCGACACACCATAACGATGTACCGGGATAATGATACCTTTTGTCTCTCATTTATGATTAATCAGATTACTACATGCTTCGCATTCCCGTAATCTGACCCTTTAATCATAATTTATAACTGTGTCTCTACAAAAATATCGTAGATAGCTCTGATAGCATTGTCGAAATCATCATTGCTGACACCGATAATGATATTAAGCTCTGATGATCCCTGATCGATCATGCGGACATTGATATTGGCATGAGCGAGTGCTGAGAAAATCCTGCCAGCTGTACCACGGTTAGACTTCATGCCACGTCCAACAACTGCGATAAGCGCAAGGTCTGACTCAAGATCGATGATATCAGGATGTGCGAGACGTCTGATAGAGCTGATAACCTGCTGCTCTTTGCCCTCGAACTCTGCCTGATGAACAAATACAGTCATAGTATCGATACCTGACGGCATATGCTCTATAGAGATACCATTCTCCTCGAAAGCCTGAAGAGCCTTTCTACAGAAGCCAACCTCTGAATTCATCTTGTCTTTGTCGATATTTACTGCAACGAAACCTTTTTTGCCAGCGATACCTGTGATAGTATAGTCCGGCTTCTGGCATGTACTCTCAACAATGAGTGTACCCGGTGCCTGTGGATCATTTGTATTTCTGATATTGATAGGGATGCCTGCTTTTCTTACTGGGAAAACAGCATCCTCGTGGAGTACTGAAGCTCCCATGTACGAAAGTTCACGAAGCTCTCTGTAAGTTACAACCTTGATAGGCTGTGGATCATCGATGATCCTTGGATCTGCTACAAGGCATCCTGAAACATCTGTCCAGTTCTCATACATGCTGGCATGACATGCCTTTGCAACGATAGAACCTGTGATATCAGATCCGCCTCTTGAAAATGTGATAACTTTTCCGTCAGGACCTGCTCCATAGAAGCCAGGTATAACAGCCTTCTCACACTGCTCTAATTTCTTTGAAAGGATCTTGTCTGTCTTTTCAGCATCGAAATTTCCATTCTCATCGAAGAAGATAACTGTTGCTGAATCTATAAACTCATATCCAAGATAATTTGCCATGATGATACCGTTTAAGTACTCACCACGTGAAGCTGCATAGTCAACTCCTGCCTTTACCTTGAAGTTATCTGATATTGTCTTAAACTCGTCATCTAATGCAAGTTTTAAGTGAAGACCGTTGATGATAGAATCATATCTGTCCTTGATCTTCATAAGCATTACTCTGAAATCCTGATCTTTATCAGCCAGATCATAACATGCGTAAAGCATATCAGTAACCTTTGTGTCTTTGGAATTTCTCTTTCCAGGTGCGCTTGGCACTACATATTTTCTGGACTCATCACTTCTGATGATGTCGCCTACTTTCGCGAACTGCTCTGCACTTGCGAGCGAGCTGCCACCGAACTTTACAACCTTAACCATTTTATTGTGCTCCTCTTATACTGTATATTTCGATATTATACAGCTATTTTCAAGGGTTCGTCAATACTCAATATAATCAACATCCAGGTCCATTATGTCATGTTCTTTGTCAAATGTGATGATACCGTACGAAGGCATATCCCCCCACTGAGGAGCACCGATGCTTCCCGGATTCATCATCGCAAGTCCGTTATGTTTATCGTAATACAGCTTATGTGTATGCCCGAACAACGCCAGATCTGCACCAACTTCCTTCGCATGCAGCTCCAGATGCAGGTATGACATCTTTACACCGTATGTGTGTCCGTGGCACATAAGCACCTTGTATCCGTCTATATCTAAAAGTCTCTCCGTATCCCCCTGTGAAAAATCACAGTTTCCCGGCACATTTACCATAGTAATATGAGGAAACTCATTCCTAAGAGCCTCCGCATCCACCACGCAATCGCCCAGATGCAGTATCATATCAGGCTCCTCGCGTGCGACTGCCCTTACCATATTGCCTACGTTTCCATGTGAATCGCTTAAGACCAAAACTCTCTTCATCCGCATACTCTCCTTACAAAAAAACTCCTGTCACCAGCACCATCGCCAGTACAGAAGTTTTCTTTTACATATTATATGATATTTCCTTTAAACCGGCAACCCCTATGCCAGTCTTTTCCACTGCTTACTGCATTTGTAATATGAATAGAACATGCATTTTTCCGCCTGATCACATCTTACCGGTGCGCTCTCTATATTGCACTGGCAGTTTACAATTGCATCTGCCTTTCCCTTACATGTACCTTTGATCATTATATCATCTAATACTTCGTCTGACATCTTCAATCTCCTCATATAATACTTTTATTTATGCTATGTTTTTCCGCAACAACTGGCATTATACAATATATTGTGTCTTGATTCCATATGTCATTTCTAACAAAACAAATGATTTTTTATGTCGAATTTTTCACTTGACGAAAACACCATTACATGTTCAACCCCAAAAATCAAGGACATCCGCGTAATAGGTTTTCAGTGTGTCATCCGCAGCATTAAAAATTTCGTGTTTTGCATTTGGATATTTTTTCAGCGAGCCATTTTCAAGCTTTGAAATAAACTCTTCCTGTGCATCATTTGACACAAGTGTATCCATACCAGCCTGGCATAAAAGTACCGGTATCTTTATCACAGAAGCATTGGTTTTTATGAATTTGGAAGCCTTTCTTCCTGCCCTGCCCCACGCATATGTGCCGCCATTTGTGCGGTAATGCTCATCCTCTACCTTGCAGCGATATATGTAGTCATAACGCACCTTTGAAAGCGAACAACTCGACTCAAAATCATACTCATCCGTATACTGTCCCTGTCCCGGCATGTATTTATCCTTCCAGCGCAGTATCTTTGATACAAGGAAAAGAGACTCCACAACAAAGTTTGAATAATCACCGTAAAGCATTTCTATCATAGGGCTTGAGAGCACTGCCTTTTTGAAAACATCCGGATGCTTTTCCAGATACATTGCGGCAATGGCACCTCCCATAGAGTGTCCGAACAGGTAAAGAGGACGGAATGCCTCTTTTTTTGCCACCACTTCGCGTATAAAAATATCAAGATCACTCACATAGTCATTAAAATCGTCCACCGTGACCATGCTCATATCCTCAACTCTCCTGTCAGAATATCCGTGACCTCTGTGCTCTACCATATACACCGAATATCCTGCATTGAAAAAATAATAGATCATCTCATAATATTTCGGCATACACTCCGTAAAGCCGTGGGATATGACGATCGCAGCCTTCGGTGCAGGTGTAGAGACATATCCGTAATGCACACGCGTTCCATCCGCGCCTGTAATATATCCCTCCTCTAAATTGAGCCTGATAAAAGGCAGTATCTTTTTTGTTAAATTCTCATTATAGTTTTCTTCTGTAAAAATCATATTTCCCTCCATTACATCTCCAGTCTGTCTATCAGATTAAGATCGTATTTTTTAACTATATCTACAGCTTTTTCATAACTTGTAACATCACATAAATTGTCCACGCAGTGAGCATCCAGACCGAGTATGACTTTATTTCCAACGTCATGCGGTATCTTCCAGAAACGCTCTGTCGGATAATGCTTGTGCTGGCTTATTCCGAGTATATTGATCTCCAGTGGTATGTCCAGATCTTTGAGAGCCTTGCACAGGCGTGTCATCTCCCAGTCATACACTGAATCCATCCCCTGATAATTGATCAGATCCGGGTGTGCCAGATACTTGTAACTGCCCGTCTCCATACCCTTTATAACCGTATCGACATATTCACGGATGCGGCTCTCATCATCAGTCGGAGTGCCTGTGTACGGACCATGCTCCTCAGACTTTAGAAAATGCTGTCCCATGATCATATAATCGCAGCCCAGCCTGTAGAACATAGCCATCTGATCCTGATAAAACTCCGGTATGTACTCCGCTTCAAAGCCTACATATAATTTAATATCCGATGCATACTCCTTCCCGAGCTGCCTTATCGTATCAACATATCCCGGTGCCTGATCCATCGTCATCCTTATCCCCGACACATATCCGTCCCGAAATGGACACGGAACATGATCCGCGAAACCAAGCTCAGTAATGCCCATTTTGATCGCAACCTCTATATATTCCCTCTCAGTACCGCTCGCATGCTGGCATCTGTAGGTGTGCGTATGGTAATTGGCCTTCAAAAAATCACTCATCTTATACTCCTATTTTGGAAACCCTGTAATTTTTTTTAGTTTATTTCACTAAAAAATCCAAATTCAAAAAATTGATTTTTTATTGTAAACAAGCCGATTTTACCACTTTTTCGATAAATTTACAATCCTCTTGTTTTTCTCTGGTCAGACCAGTTTTACCACAAAGTGGAAACTAGTACGGATTTACCATTTTCCATCTTGTAAATAATTTATATTCCGTTTATAATCAGTTTATAATTATAAATTATTACTGCCTATAAGTTAATTTTATAATATTGATTTTCTTATACGTTGTAACTAATTGTAAATCAGCTCGAACTGCACACACAATACACGACCTGCCGGAGGGTACATAGTGTATTCGGAAGAAACAATATGAACTGCCACGGTATTCAACACATTTCGAAAACGGAAACCAACCCGGAAATCGAGATACAACATCCCGATCCAAAACCGTGGCTAACTTCATATTTTTCTGAGGAATATACTGTATGCCACACCGGCATCCAAAACCTATATGTGTGCAGTTCGAGCGTCATTTAACACCACAAAAAGGAGGAAAGTTTATGCTTTTTCAAATCAACTCAATGAATCAGATCATCGGCTGGATCATCGTTTTTGCAGCCCTCGTGATCTGTAACGAACTGGCAAGACGCACAAAAATGGGCGGAATCTTCTTTTTCCTGATCCTTCCTGCTGCTCTTACAGTTTACTTTATCGCCATCGCAGTATCTGCCGCAAGCGGAGCTGACTGGGCACTCAAAAACGATACTTATCTCTATATGAATGGATGGTTCCATTACGCTAAGCTCTATGCTGCAACAGCAGGATGTATTGGTTTCATGATGATCAAATACGGATGGGGAATCGGAAAGAAAGACTGGTTCAAGCCTTTCCCATTTATCATCGTTGCTATCAATATCCTTATCGCTGTAGGCTCTGATTTCGAGTCTGCTATAAACGGAGCAAACGCTGTAGGCGGATGGTGGAAATCTACCGAGGACGTATGGCTCAATGGTGGATGGTGGAACTGGGTAAACGGTATTGCCGGAATCTTAAACATCTTCTGTATGACAGGCTGGTGGGGAATTTACCACTCAAAGGACAAAAACAAGCAGGATATGCTCTGGCCTGATATGACTGTATGGTTTATCGTGGCTTATGACCTTTGGAACTTTACATATACCTACAACAACCTGCCAACACATACATGGTATTGCGGTCTTGCACTGCTTCTTGCTCCTACATTTGCAAACGCTCTGTGGAACAAGGGTGGCTGGATCCAGAACCGTGCAAACACACTCGCTCTGTGGTGTATGTTCGCACAGGTATTCCCACTGTTCCAGATCGATACAAAATTCTCTGTACTTCCTGTACTCTATGAGAATATCGAGGCTAAGACAGGTATGGATCTCGCTAAGATGTCTGATCTTGGCGGTGCAGTTGCCAACACAAAGGTTCAGGGATTTATGGCAATACTCGCACTTGCAGCAAACGTGGTCTGCCTTGCAGTTATCATCAAGCGTTCTATCGAGCAGAAGAAGAACCCTTACAAGCATGATATCTGGGCTGGAACAAGAGATTACGAGGAAGCTATGGCAAGAGCTGACAGATAATCAAATATTAGCTACGCTATAGCAATATGCATATATACCGCATCGGATTTTTCTACTATCCGGTGCGGTTTTTTTGTAGCATTTTATATAACTTTTGTCACTATGAAATAAAGTATGAATGTGCTATAATCTAATTTACTTATTATTTATATTTATATTTTTTGGAGGACGAAATGTTCAAGAAAGAAGAAGCTCCTTCACAAGGTCTTAAGATCATAATCATAGGCTGCGGAAAAGTAGGCCGCACTCTTATAGAACAGTTAAGACGCGAAGGACACGACATCACCATAGTCGACAAAAACAGAGAACGTATTTCCCAATTGTCAAATGTATATGACGTTATGGGAATAGCTGGAAACGGTGCCAGCTACAAGATTCAGAAAGAAGCCGGTATAAATACCGCCGATCTGATAATCGCTGTAACAGGATCAGACGAGTTAAATCTCCTCTGCTGCACGATCGCCACACAGGTAGGTAACTGCGCAGCGATCGCCCGTGTGCGAACCCCTGAATACAGTCAGGAGGCTGAATACCTGCGCGAAAAACTTGGACTTGCACTTATCATAAACCCCGAGCTTGAGGCTGCAATAGACATGGCGCATATACTTTACCTGCCATCCAGCCTTGAGGTCACAAGTTTTGCCCACGGACAGGCTGAGCTTATAAAATACGAGATCCCTGAGGGAAGCCCTATAGACGGTATAAAGATCATGGATCTCGGTCACAAACTTCACTCAAATGTGCTTATCGGAGCCATTGAGCGTGACGACGAAGTCATGATACCATCCGGTAATTTTACTCTCCAAAAAGGAGACAAGCTTTCCTTTGTGGGAGCACACAAGCATGCCAAGGAATTTTTCAGTCATATCGGTGTAAACACACACAGTGTTAAAAACACTCTTATCATCGGTGGTGGAAAGGCATCCTATTATCTTTCAAAACAACTCATATCGCGCGGTATCAAGGTTAAGATCATAGAAAATGATTTTGACCGCTGTGAGGAGCTTAGCATACTGCTGCCGGAGGCGATCATCATAAACGGTGACGGCACAGATCAGACTCTTCTTAAGGAGGAGGGCATAGAGACCTGTCAGTCATTTGTACCGCTTACAGGAATAGATGAGGAAAACATCATGCTCACTCTCTATGCAAAGCAGGTGTCAAATGCCAAAGTCATCACCAAGCTAAACCGCATCACCTTTACTGATGTGATAAACAGCTTAGATCTCGGAAGTGTGATCTATCCTAAATACATTACCTCTGAGGCGATCGTGGCATATGTACGTGCAAAGAAAAACTCAATGAACTGCAATATCGAAACTCTTTATCATATGTATGACTCAAGAGTCGAGGCGATAGAGTTCTATGTATCCGAAGAGTCGGCGGTGACTAACATCCCGCTTAAAGACATGAAGCTGAAGGATCATCTGCTTATCTGTTTCATCAGCCGAAATGGAAAACTCATCATCCCTTCCGGTAATGACTGTATCCAGAAAAACGACACTGTGATGATCATCACGACTCACAGCGGTTTTACAAATATTCTGGATATTTTGGAATAACGGAGGCATGACATGAACACTTCAGTAATTCGATATATTCTTGGAAACGTATTAAAGCTCGAGGGTTTCCTGTTACTGTTGCCGTGCATCGTGGCAGGAGCATATCAGGAAAAAAGCGGCATATACTTTTTAATAGTCGCACTTATAAGTATCGCGATAGGATTTATTTTTTCAGCCAGAAAGCCAAAGGATTTTACCATGTATCTGAAGGAAGGCTGCGTAGCTACATCACTTAGCTGGATAATCCTAAGTATATTCGGCTGTCTGCCGTTTTATCTGTCGGGAGAGATACCAATCTTTACGGATGCTCTTTTTGAGACGATATCCGGTTTTACAACGACCGGAGCAAGCATACTGCCTGAGGTCGAATCTCTTTCATACTGTATGAACTTCTGGCGGTGCTTCACACACTGGATCGGTGGAATGGGTGTGCTCGTATTCCTGCTTGCGATCATTCCGCTAAGCGGAGGCAGCAACATAAACCTCATGCGCGCAGAAAGCCCGGGACCGTCAGTTGGCAAGCTCGTTCCAAAACTCAGACATACCGCAAGGCTTTTGTATATCATATATTTTGGACTGACACTGCTAGAGATGATCCTGCTGCTCTTCGGAAAGATGAGCCTGTATGATTCGATCTGTACGGCTCTCGGAACTGCCGGAACAGGAGGTTTCGGTATCAAAAATGACAGTATGGGAAGCTATTCCGTATTTATACAGTGGGTAGTTACCGTATTTATGATACTTTTCGGTGTCAATTTTAACGCATATTATCTGCTTTTCTTCGGTCATATAAAGGACGCGTTCAAAGTAGAGGAAGTAAAACACTATTTCGGCATAATTCTGGCCGCGGTAGTAGTTATCAGTATTAATATCGCACACATGTGCACTAATGTATTTGATGCGATCACAAAAGCCGCCTTTCAGGTTGGCTCGATCATCACAACAACAGGATTTTCGACAACGGATTTTGATAACTGGCCTGAGTTTTCAAAGGGCGTACTCGTGCTTCTCATGTTCATAGGCGCATGTGCCGGAAGTACGGGCGGTGGTATCAAAGTATCGCGTGTTGTTATCGCTGTAAAGACGATCGGCAAGGAGTTAAATGGCTACATCCATCCAAAGAGTGTCAAAAAGATCTCTTTTGAGCACAAGCCTGTAGACCATGATGTTATAAGATCGATAAATGTTTATTTCATGGCATATATTGCCATTTTCGTTGTTTCAATGATGTTCATAACCATAGAAAACTATGATTTTACCACATCATTTACGGCAGTTGCCGCAACTTTCAACAACATCGGACCGGGTCTTTCTCTGGTCGGTCCTACATGTAATTTTGGCTTTTTTAATGATTTTTCCAAATATGTGCTGATGTTCGATATGTTGGCAGGAAGGCTTGAACTGTTTCCACTGCTCATCCTGTTCCATCCGTCCATCTGGAAAGATTTATTTATTCAAGCAGACAAAAGAGTAAAGGGAATAGAAAGGAGAAACTAAATGTTCGCATGTAAAAACTGCGGTGGAAATGTGAAATACGACATTGCTTCCGGTCAACTAAGCTGTGAGTACTGTCATTCATTTTTCGACCCATATGCATACGAGGACAAAACCTCAGATGCCCAAGTTCAGAAGGACTTCGATGCAACAATTTTCACATGCCCACAATGCGGAGGTGAAATCTTAAGTACCGATGATACCGCAGCAGGCTTCTGCAGCTTCTGCGGAGCATCAACGGTACTCTACAGCCGTATTGCAAAAGAGCACAAACCTGCATACATCATACCTTTTGCCAAGACAAAGGATGACTGTAAACAGGCCTATTCAAGCCTTATGAAAAAGGCTATCTTCGCACCAAAGGAGTTAAAAGATCCAAAATTCATCGACGGATTCCGTGGAATCTATATGCCATACTGGACATACTACGTTACCCAGAATGCACCGCTGTCTATTGATGGCGAGAAATCGCACAGAAGAGGCGATTACATTATCACCCAGCATTACAAGCTTGGTGGAAATCTCGATGCTTATTACAAAGGATTATCCTATGATGCATCATCCTCATTCGAGGACAATCTCAGTGAAACATTAGCACCATATGATGTCAAAAACATGAAACGGTTTACACCGGCTTTTTTAAGCGGTTTCTATGCCGACACAGCCGATCTGCCATCAAGAGTCTATGAAAATGATGCAAAACAGGCTGCATATGACAACACAATAAAAGATATTAAAAAAATGCCTGCTTTTCAGGGAATAACTATGAAAAACACCAAAAACCTGACACCTTACATTCTTGGAACTACTATCCGGCAGGCTGACTACTCCATGTTTCCGGTATGGTTCATGTCCTACCGCAACAATGACCGTGTCGCATATACCACTGTAAACGGTCAGACAGGAAAAGTTGTAGCAGATATCCCTATTTCCATAGGTAAATTCATGCTCGGTTCGCTGATAGCCGCAATTCCTGTATACATAATACTCTGTATGCTCACGGTACTCACTCCTGGCTGGACACTTACATTAGTAGGCATTCTGGCACTTATCGCCAACTTTATCTACTCAAGAGAGCTTGCAAGCATAGCTGTCCACGAAGCAAGTGAGGATGACAAGGGTAAAATAGTAAAAGAAAACCCTGATGCACTGATAGAATTCGACAACAAAAAGCGCGCTAAGGCTATGGCTAAAGCCGCAAAAAGCCTTGATAAAAAGACAAACACCTCGGTAATGGCTATTCTGATGGTGATAGTTTACGCTGTCGTATTCGGTAGTACATTACTTGGTGCCATCTCGTCAGGTTTTAGCAATATCGACGGAAGTTGGCTTATATGGGCTGTAGTTACGATAGCCTCATTTGTTTTCTCTGTCATGTCATTTACCAGATTTGACAAACTTCCCGGACACAAAGGACTTTTCGGTCTGATCTTTAACCTGATCTCTCTGATCCTGGGAAGCCTGGTGGTATTTATCCAGCCTGTATCAGACTGGTGGTATTACGGTGCCGCATTTATCCTTGTGGCTTCGGTTCTTGTCACCCTTACAGACGTAATTCTGGCATTCAATGTGCTTTCAACCAGAAAGCTGCCACAGTTTGCCACTCATACAGGAGGTGATGACCGTGCATAAGAATAGACATTTATTTACGAAAATAGCTGCATTTGCACTGTTTCTTATACTGACACTGGCATCAAATCTGTCCAATACAATGACAGCATTTGCCTCCCAGAGCGGCACTAATAACTCGACAGGTTATCGCTTCATACTCGATGATGAGGCCGATTTCATTGATGATGATATGGAAGACGCACTTCTTTCTAAAATGAAAGAGACAACCGCTTACTGTAACGTAGCTGTTGTAACTACAACCTCCCATACATACAGCAGTACCGATCGCTATGCCGTTGCAACCTTCGAATCATATTTCGGCCAAGGTACAAACGGAGTGATCTTCGTTATCGACAGGGATCTCAACGAGATTTATCTTGCAGCCGAGGGAAAGACACAACGTATCATATCCAATTCAAAATGTGATACTATCTGCGACAATACATATGTGTACGCTACATCAAGTCACAATTATGACTATTACACCTGCTGTTTTGAGACTATCGATCAAGTAAATACCGTACTCTCCGGTGGACGTATCTCACAGCCTATGAAATACATCTCAAGCATTTTTATCGCACTTGCGATAGGCATGATCCTCTGCTTTTTGTATGCTCTTAAAGTATCACGCGGCAAAAAAGCCTCTGACCGCGAGATCATGAATGCCGCATACACAAAGGTTGATGTACAAAATCCTTATGTGCAGTTTACACATGAGACAAAAACCTACAGTCCACAAAGCTCCGGGGGCGGTGGCAGTCACGGAGGCGGTGGTCACAGTGGGGGCGGTGGTGGAGGTCACAGCGGTGGCGGTCATCACATATAAAAACAGATATTTTATTTTTATCGCACTCCTATGTAGGGTGCGATTTTTTGATTTTTGGGGTAGATTTTTATAGAATTTTGCGTTAAAACAATTGTTTTTAGTACGAAAACACTATATAATGATATGAGGGGTCAATAGTATTTTGCCCCCTCATTTATGATTATAATTTTCAGGTAGAATTGTAACTATTCAGCAACATGGAGTCAGGAAATGATCAGACGTAAGTATATGCGAACACGACAACTCAAACCCGGCATGATCATTGACCAGGTAATCAAGGACCGGACCGGACGAAATCTGGTGGTTCAGGGCTCTGCCGTGGATGAATATATAATTGATTCGCTAATAAAAATGGGTATCATGTCTGTATACATACGCGATGGTGAATACGATCCTGATGATCCGGACAAAATTCTCTCACCAAAGGCTGCTGCAAAAGTACAGGAGCTGCGTACAGATGACCGTTCCAAAGTCAAGCTCACCGACAGTGTAAAAAAACGTGTTTCTGAGGGCATACAGTATGTATACAACCACACAGACTCAGAAGAGCTGGCTCAGACAACAGATTCCATTGCGGATGAGCTCATGTCTGCCATATCCGAAAACGACGCCATAGCTATCGATATAAGCACATTGAAAACAAGCGACGAGTACACTTTCAAGCACAGTGTCGATGTCGCTACCATCTCAATGCTCCTTGCAAAGCAGATGAATATGTCCAAAAAGGATATACACGATATAGGTGTCACAGGGCTTTTGCACGATATAGGCAAGACAAAAGTGCCGCCTGAGATACTAAACAAGCCGGCACGCCTTACTGATGAAGAATTCGACATCATGAAAAAACATTCTCTTTTCGGCTATCATATGATAAAAGACCGCCCCGAGTTTAACAACTCGATCTGTCTGGGTGTGCTGCAGCATCATGAGAAGATAAACGGCAACGGATATCCTCTCGGTTTTGACGAGCACAAAATATGCCCATATGCAAAGATTCTTGCTGTAGCCGACATATATGATGCCCTGGTAACCAAAAGACCGTACAAGGAGGCTTTTTCGCAGCGTGATGCCGTTGAGATGATCATGTCCATGACAAACGAGCTTGATATCACCGCAATGAAGGCTTTCCTCGGCAGCATGATACTCTATCCTGTGGATTCCATCGTACAGCTCAGCAACGGAGAAAAAGCGCGTGTTGTCAAAAACAGCGAATACTATATCCTGCGCCCTACAGTTGTCGGAGTTGATTCAGGCAGGGTTTACAATCTTGGGGAAGACCTCAAATGTGCTAATATAATTATATTGTAAAAAATATTATAGAAAAGTCCCGATGCTGTATCTGCATCGGGACTTTTTCTGTCTGTATATACTATATAGCTTTCGGTTCACACTTTTATACGATAGTAAATGGTGTATGTGAAGCTTTAGGAATAATTTTTCATCTGATGTGC
This sequence comes from Acutalibacteraceae bacterium, assembly GCA_963586665.1. GTDB lineage: Bacteria > Bacillota > Clostridia > Lachnospirales > Lachnospiraceae > Roseburia. The sequence goes on along the minus strand of CAVABC010000003.1, from coordinate 78,187 downwards.
CGGGAATTGCAAAATAATTACCTATGCAACAAAAAAGACACCAGAATCATCTGATGTCTTAAGTAGCAGTCCGTACGGGAATCGAACCCGTGTTTCCGCCGTGAGAGGGCGGCGTCTTAACCGCTTGACCAACGAACCGTGTATTATAATATCACGGTGTCATGAATAATGCAAGTCTTTTTTCAAAATTTTTTGAATTATTTTATTCATCTCATTTTTCAACATAAATCCTACTATACCAGAACAATATCGAAAGGTTATGAAACTCTTTCTCCATTGTTAGATAGTACAGCCTAACCTAAGTAAAACAAAACAGAAAAAAAGACATCAGAATCATCTGATGTCTTGGTAGCAGTCCGTACGGGAATCGAACCCGTGTTTCCGCCGTGAGAGGGCGGCGTCTTAACCGCTTGACCAACGAACCGTGTATTATAATATCACGGTCCATATAATAATGCAAGCTTTTTTTTAAAAAATTTTTTAAATTTTTTAAAACGGTATTTCCTGTTACTTTTTCTTCTTTGAAAGACGCTCTTTTAGGCTCTCTGTAAATGCTTCAAAATATCTGCTCTCCACCTTAGGATTTCTAAATCCCTGCGCACGGTTGAGGGCTGACTTTTTAAGTGCGCCCATTGAATCAAGCATACGCTCTGTACCTGCCTTGATGCGTCTGCCCTTCTTAAGTTCCTCAATGAATGCAGCACGCTCCTGCGATTTTTCTTCTGCCCTTTCCTCCGCTTTCTCGTCAGCTTCGCGCTTTCGCTCCTGTACCTCAGCAACAAACTCATCCATGTATGTATTGAAATTCTGCTGCATCGTAACGATCGTCCTGCTAAAGTCAGTAAGTGCTGATACCGTGATAGCAGTGTCTATCGCTGCCAGCCCCATAAACACAAGACTGAAAAACTCATACCATATCGGTGACATCCAGCCTGTTATCGACTTTGTAAAAGGTGCTATGACATACACTACCAAAAGTCCGGCTACAGCAAAGCCCACCGAATACGGAAAACATACTCTTCCGTTTATGTTGAGCGGCTTATTGCTGTAATCCCACCAGTATGCGTGAAACAGCTTCTCAAGTGTCCATGATGTTCCGTACTCGAGCACAATACTTCCGAAAAACGCCACAAGGAATATCTGCCACCAGGTAAAGGTAGTATCCGTGTGGATCGCGATAAGATCGGCTATAGCCGTGATCCCGACACCTCCGGCTCCGTATATCGGACACATCGGTCCGTAGAGAAATCCTCTGTTCTCCCACTTTTTAGCTCTTACCGTACAGTAAATGCTCTCATATATCCAGCCAAAACAGCTAAATATTATAAAATACACAAAATATCTTGATAACCACATATATTCACTCTCCTTATATTCCTGCAATTACTCATGCCTTAGGGCATGACAAATAACATATTTCGATCACCGGCTGTATCTCTATCCTTCAGACGGTATAGTTTCATCCAGGTATACATCGTACCATTTCAGGCATTCCTGCGTCCATTCTTCGCAGATTTTCTCATAATCTTCCTTTAGTCTATTATATTCGATCATTGGCTGCGTGTCATCCGGATTTATGACTCTTGATGCCTGTTTCGTATTATCCACATTTATGGCTGCTGAAGTCTGTTTTGTATCATCTATAACGCTGTTCTCTCCACACCATTCAGTTATCACAGACCTAAGCCGCTGACACGCCAGTTCATACTCAGCCTCCGTAAGCCTGTTATATACCTCCCAGGCCTCATCTGCCGCCTTAAACATTGGCTCTGCCACCAGTCCAAGCTTCCACTCCAGATAAGCTTCATCTGTGGAAAGCTGTCTTGTCTGGTGTCTTTCAGGCTTTGGAACAGCCGCGAGTGCCTCGACCATCGCTTGATCCTTTGCCTGCATAAGAGCCGGCAGATTGCCGTCCTGCGATTCCTTAAGACGGGAAATATAGTGATCATAGCCAAACGGATAGTACATTACCGAATCTTTTTCAAATACAAGTATTGCACCGGCTACCTGCTTTATGAAATATCTGTCATGCGACACGAAAAGCATAGTTCCCGTATATGCCTTAAATGCCGACTCAAGCGTCTCCTTTGCCGGAATGTCCATGTGGTTTGTCGGCTCGTCCAGTATCAAAAGGTTAGGTCTGCCGCAGAGAAGCTCCGCAAGCACGAGTCTGGATTTTTCCCCGCCTGACAGCGAATTTATACGCTTTGCCGCATTTGAACCGCCAAACAGATACATGCCAAGCGTCTTTCGCAAATCCTTTTCATTCAGTGCCGGAAATAGCTCATGAAAATGATCTCTCACCGTTTTGTCACTGTCTATAAGCGCACTCTGCTGGTCAAAATATCCAACCAAAAGATTGTTTCCAAGCTGGCTTGTACCCTTTACAGGCGGTATGATTCCCGCTACAGTCTTCAAAAATGTGGATTTGCCTATGCCGTTGTCACCGATCACCGCGATCTTTTGTCCTCGCCTGACCCGAAGCGAAAGCTCAAGCAATGCCTTATCATCATATCCGATTTTTAAATCTTTTGCCTCGTATACCCATTTTCCACCAGGAAATTCAGGATCTATGCTGCCTGTAAATATATGAGCCTCATCCTCTTTCGGCTTTTCTATGCGCTGCATTCTGGCAAGCATGGTCTTTCTCGAGCGAGCAAATGCAGCCTTTTTCGGCTTATGCTTAAATTTCTCGATAAGCTGCTCCGTATGGGCAATCTCTTCCTGCTGGCGTTCGTATGCTTTGCGCTGTATCTGCAGATTTTTAAGTTTCTGTATGCGATACTGTGTATAATTACCGGCATATCTGTGCAGTGTCCCATTTTCAAGCTCATATACGGCTGTTGATACCGCATCCAGAAAAGCTCTGTCATGTGATACCATCACAACTGCTTTCGGATAGTTGACCAGATAATCCTCCAGCCACTCCACCGTTTTCATATCCAGATGGTTCGTAGGCTCATCCAAAAGCAGCAGATCAGGCTTCTCAAGCAGCAGTTTTATCAGAGAAATCTTGGTCTGTTCTCCACCGGAAAAGCTGCCAAGCCTGCGGCTCTTTTCATTCTTGGCAAAGCCAAATCCTGTAAAAAGACTGTCATATTCCATCTCGTAGTCAAATCTGCCCTTTGAATACGTATCCCTATCCGGACAGCTCTCAAGCAGTATCTCCTCTATCGTTTTATCCTGATCCGACTTATCAGCCTGTCGTAACATACCAATCGTGATATTTCGTGATGTCGTGATCCCAGCACTGTTTCTGTTACTCTTTCTGCCTTTATTGTTTTCTCCGGCAATCTTAGCATTGTTTTCACTGCGCTGACCACCGTTTCCTCTGCGGTCATCCCTGTCCAGAGTCAGCTCTCCTGCCAAAAGTCGAAGGAGTGTGGTCTTTCCAGCACCGTTTTTTCCTACAACTGCAAGTTTTTCCTTTTCTTTTATATAAAAATCAATATGGGACAGAATCGTCTGACCTCCTGCCGAAACTGTCCCATCTTTAATCTGGTATAACATATTTTACCTCTATTTTAAGTCCTTAAGACTCTCCAAAAGCTCAAGATCCGACTGCAAAACCCTGATATTTGATGTAACAGACTCCTGTCCCGGCTTTGTCACCGTAATCTCGATAACAGAGTCTGCCGGAATACCACTGCCGAATGCATACTGTAAAAAGGCTACAAACTTTGGGTGGTTTGCCGTAAATGTATTTTTGGCTTTCATCATTTTCATTATGCTTGCTGGGTTCATGTATTTTCTCCTAATCTTATGTATATTTATTGAAATTTTTATTTATTGTGAAAGTCTTTTCACGCACATATCTTTACATCCATTACATTATATCATGTGCCAATTCTATAATCTATTATTTTAAGAAAGTTTATGATCATTTAAGTTTCCTCAATTCTCTCGGAGTCATTCCGAATTGTTCCTTAAACATCCGACTGAAAACTTTGTAATTAGTAAAACCATTGCGCTGCAAAATATCCGTTATCGAATCATCTGTTCCAAGAAGTTCTTCATGTATGTGATCGATCCGTACCAGATTTATGTACTCTAAGAACGTAACTCCCATACATCTTTTGAACATACGACAAAAATATTCCTGATTTAACGATACCATTTCTGCAGCCGTTCTTAAGGAAACAGGTTCCTGATATGACTCTGCGACATATTGCAGCACACCTTTAAGACGTGCTATCTGTTTTGACTCTTTCTCCACATTCTTTTCGATATGCGAATAGTTTGTATACAAAATATATATAAACTCATTCAGCTTTGCCATCAGCCGCAGTTCATAACCTTTATCCTTTTTGCGGTAAATTCGTGTTATTGCTTTTAAAAGTGCCTTCATCTGATCGTATTTTTTGGTATTCTTTTCTCCATCAAAGCATTCCAGAAATCTGACATGCCCATAATCCTCTATATAATTGTCCAAATACATGTATGGTACCTGTATAAGAAAGGCTTTAACCATCCCATTGCTCTTTGTGCTGTGGATTTTGCTTGAATTTATAATATAGAACTCATCTTCGTGGAGAATATATCCATCATCTGCAAATATATCAGAGTTTCCATTACTTGATACCTGTAATTCCCCCTCCAGTACATAGATTATCTCAAGATGATCATGCCAGTGGCTCGGTGACATCTGGCGATATGTCTCATATTGATTACAATATACTGGAAGATGTGGTATTGATTTTACATTTTCGTGTGTGTATTGCTGCATGTAAGCCTCCCTGTGAGTAAACTTATATAATTTATTTGTATTGCGCTTTCTGATCCCGTCTGAACATGACAGCTATTTATTTCCTACGTATCATTTATAAATATAATAGTATTATACCGCTACAAAAAGTCAATATCGACATAAAATAAAGTCATTATCGCGATTGAAAATCATGTATTAGTGTTTTACAATCCTATTATAAATACAAGATAACGCAACATATAAATTTTCGGGCATTAAAGCATATCCGAAAGCAACTATATACAAGTCAAATATAACAAAAGGAAGGTAATCTACTATGAACAAATGGTCAAGGATCAAATTCACACCTAATTTCCCGCTTGGGGCAAATGGCGAGAGAGTTACAGGAAGCAAAGCACATATCGAGCTTTCAAAAAACGCTGCCAAAGAAGGCATGGTGCTTTTAAAAAACAATAACAGCGTACTGCCACTTGCCGCAGGTACAAAGGTAGCACTTTTCGGAAAAGGTACTTTCGACTATGTAAAAGGCGGTGGTGGCAGCGGAGATGTAACTGTTGCATACATCCGCAACCTCTACGAAGGTCTTAAGCTTCAAAAAGATAAAATCAGCATATTTGAGGAACTCTGTGATTACTATCGCAAGGATATCGAAGAACAGTACAAAAACGGTAATGTTCCCGGTATGACCATAGAACCGGATGTTCCTGTTGAACTTTTACAAAAAGCAAAAGCTTATACCGATACAGCGATCATCACGATATGTAGATATTCAGGCGAGGGCTGGGACAGAAAGAGCGTAATAGATCCTGATAATAAAGCTCTCTGGGATTATGAGCGTGAGATGACGGAAAAATCCGCTGAGATATTTAAAGACGGTGATTTCTGTCTCTCTGAGAAAGAAAAAGAAATGGTTGACGCTGTAAAGGCTAATTTCAAAAATGTAATCGTGATTTTAAATGTCGGTGGAATGGTTGATACATCGTGGTTTGCACATGATGACAAAATTCAGTCAGCACTTCTGGCTCTCCAAGGTGGAATGGAGGGCGGACTTGCAGCGGCAGAGCTTCTCGTTGGAAACGGCAATCCATCCGGAAAGACAGTTGATACTTTTGCTGAGTCACTTGACGATTATCCATCTACATATAATTTTCACGAATCAAGAGACTATGTAGACTACACAGATGATATATACGTCGGATACCGCTATTTTGAGACAATCCCGAATGCCTCAGAAAAGGTAATTTATCCATTCGGATATGGTCTTTCATATACTACTTTTGATGTAGAGACAGTATCTGCCGGTGTAGTTAATACTGCTGATAAACTCTATGCAAAAGTCCGTGTCACAAATACAGGTAAGGCAGCCGGAAAAGAAGTTGTTCAGGTATACATTGCCAAACCACAAGGTAAACTCGGCAAACCTGCAAAGGAGCTTGTTGCATTTGAGAAGACAAGGGAATTGCTGCCCGGTGAGTCACAACTTATGACTCTCTCATGGAAAATAAATGACATGGCATCATATGATGACCTCGGAAAAGTACAGAAATCCGCATATATACTCGAAGCCGGTTCATATGATATATACATTGGTACAAGTATTCGCGATGTAACAAAAGCTGATTTTTCATATATTTTAGATAAAGATACAGTAACAAAACAGCTTTCTGCAAAACTTGTTCCTACAAGCCTTGCCAAAAGAATGCTCTCAGACGGAAGTTTTGAAGAACTTCCACAGGGAAAACCTGTTGATACCGATGCGTCAGCTATAGGCAATATTGATCCAAGTCTTACAGAAGGTGTTGCACCCGGTCAGAGAGCAATCCCATACTTCCGTTTTGCAGATGGCATGGCAAAAACCGGAAGTCATGACATAATGGACGTTGTGGAAGGACGTATCACACTTGATGAATTTGTATCAGAGCTTTCAATAGATGAGCTTATCCATCTGACCGGAGGTCAGCCAAACACAGGTGTTGCCAACACCTTCGGTATCGGAAATATGCCTGAGTATGGCATACCATCAGTTATGACAGCAGATGGACCTGCCGGAGTGCGCATAAATCCCGAAGTCGGTGTATGTACTACTGCATTCCCATGCTCCACACTGCTCGCATGCACATGGAATACTGATATAGTAGAAGCTGTCGGACGTGCCGGTGGCGAGGAATTAAAGGAAAACAACCTCGGACTTTGGCTTACTCCTGCGATAAACATCCACAGAAGTCCTCTGTGTGGACGAAACTTTGAGTACTATTCCGAAGATCCATTCCTTACGGGAAAACTTGCCGGTGCAATGGTACGCGGAATCCAGTCCAACAATGTCGGTGCCACACTTAAGCACTTTGCCTTAAACAATAAGGAAACCAACCGTAAGAACAGCGATTCACGTGTCTCAGAACGAGCTGCAAGGGAGATATACCTTAAGGCATTTGAAATGATCGTAAAAGAGGAAGATCCGTGGGCTGTTATGTCATCCTACAATATCATAAACGGTCATAGAGCATCTGAATGTGAAGATCTGCTGACAGGAATTCTGCGTGATGAATGGGGATATAAAGGAATGGTCACAACCGACTGGTGGACCTGTGGCGAGCACTACAAGGAGACAAAAGCCGGAAATGACTTAAAGATGGGCTGCGGATATCCTGAGCGTGTAAAGGAAGCTTATGAGAAAGGTGCTATTACCCGCGAGGAGATAGAAACCTGTGTTAAACGTATATTAGGACTGATATTAAAGGTAGATTAAATAAATCATATTGGGCGATAAAATCCCAAATATACTACACATAAATATATTGTGTATAAAAATATGCTGAACATAAAAACGGCTGCAGCTTCCCCAACTAATTGAGGAAGTTTGCAGCCATTAAATTACATTGGTGACGTAATCCATAAATAAAATATTGCAACTACTCCAACGATCATTATAGTCTTCTTGCTATTAATCCATATATATCTGATTTATGATCCAAATCTCCTAAAAGTAATTCTTATTGGACTAAATTACTGGCGTACATTGAATGCCTTTATGCCAGGATATACTGCGCTGTCACCAAGCTCTTCCTCGATGCGGAGAAGCTGATTGTACTTAGCTACACGCTCTGAACGTGAAGGAGCACCTGTCTTGATCTGGCATGTATTGAGTGCCACTGCAAGATCAGCGATAGTTGTATCGGCAGTCTCTCCTGAACGGTGTGAGCTTATTGCTGTGTATCCTGCCTTGTGAGCCATCTTGATAGCCTCAAGAGTCTCTGATACAGAACCGATCTGGTTTAATTTAATCAGGATTGCATTTCCTGCTCCAAGCTCGATTCCTTTTGCAAGTCTCTCTGTATTTGTTACGAACAGGTCATCACCGACGAGCTGTACCTTGTCTCCAAGTCTTGCTGTAAGCTTCTGCCAGCCTTCCCAATCCTCCTCATCAAGTCCATCCTCGATTGAGATGATAGGATATTTCTCGCAAAGCTTAACCCAATGCTCGATAAGCTCTTCTGCTGTATACTCTGTTCCAGCCTTTGGAAGTTTGTAGTAGCCTTTTCCTTTTTCGCTCTTCCACTCTGATGAAGCAGCATCCATAGCGATCTTGAAGTCCTTGCCAGGCTCGTATCCGGCTTTCTTTACAGCCTCGAGGATTGTCTCGATAGCTTCCTCGTCAGACTTGAGTGCAGGTGCGAATCCACCCTCATCACCTACTGAAGTAGCAAGTCCGCGCTCTTTAAGTATAGATGCAAGTGCATGGAATACTTCTGCACACCATCTGAGGCACTCTTTGAAAGAAGGAGCACCTACAGGCATGATCATAAACTCCTGTACATCAAGACCTGATGAAAGTGCATGGCATCCACCGTTTACGATGTTCATCATAGGTACAGGAAGTCTGTTTCCTGAGATACCGCCTAAAAATCTGTAAAGAGGAATGTCAAGTGAAACTGCTGCTGCTCTTGCACATGCAATAGAAACTGCAAGGATAGCATTTGCACCAAGCTTTGACTTGTCCTTTGTGCCGTCAGCCTTTATCATAGCTGCATCTACAGCATAGATATCGCTGGCATCCATTCCTGTTAATGTGTCATTGATGATAGTATTTATATTCTCTACGGCTTTTGAAACACCTTTTCCAAGATATCTGCTCTTGTCTCCGTCGCGAAGCTCAAGTGCCTCGAACTCTCCTGTTGAAGCTCCTGATGGTGCTGTACCTCTTGCAACAGTTCCGTCTACAAGATAAACCTCAGCCTCAACTGTTGGGTTTCCTCTTGAGTCAAGGATTTCTCTGCCCACTACTTTTTCGATTTCTAAATAATTCATTATGAACCTCCTTATGTTTTTTCTCTGATTCAATTTTGCATTAAAAAATGCTACACAGTTAGTTTAATCTAACTAATGTAGCATTTCAATAGTTCATAATGATAATCTTTCCCATTTACGGGTATATTATGTCTGTAATAACCGATTTTTTACTTTTCAGCCTCGATCTCTCGGGCAACAAACACACCGCTTGCTGATGCATGTGAAAGTGAATGAGTCACACCACTGCCGTCACCGATAATGTAAAGTCCCTTGTATTTGCTCTCAAGGTGCTCATCAAGCTCTACTTCCATGTTGTAGAACTTAACCTCAACTCCGTAAAGAAGTGTGTCATCATTGGCTGTTCCCGGTGCGATCTTGTCAAGTGCATAGATCATCTCGATAATTCCGTCTAAAATTCTCTTAGGAAGAACAAGACTTAAATCTCCCGGTGTAGCTGAAAGTGTAGGTGTAACAAGACCTTCCTCGATACGCTTCTCATTGCTTCGACGTCCTCTTACGAGATCTCCGAAACGCTGCACGATAACACCTCCACCGAGCATGTTTGAAAGACGCGCAATACTCTCACCGTATCCGTTACTGTCCTTAAACGGCTCCGAAAAATGCTTTGCAACAAGAAGGGCAAAGTTTGTATTCTCTGTCTGCTTATCAGCACCTTCATAGCTGTGTCCGTTTACTGTGACAATGCCGTTTGTATTCTCATTTACGACTATTCCGTGAGGATTCATGCAGAATGTACGCACATTGTCCTCAAACTGCTGTGTCCTGTATACGATCTTGCTCTCGTAAAGTTCGTCTGTAAGATGTGAGAAAATAACTGCCGGAAGCTCCACACGCACACCGATGTCCACACGGTTTGACTTTGTAGGGATGTCGAGATCCCTGCAGACTGTCTCCATCCATTTACTTCCGCTTCGTCCTACTGAGATAATGCAGTATTTACTCTCATATGTACCGGCTGCTGTGCTGATCGAATAGCCGGATACCTTCCTGTCCTCAGCTTCTGCACCGGCTTTCTCATCATAGAGTACCTCAACAGTTTCAACAGGTGTATCAAAATAGAAATCCACCTTGTCCTTAAGATGATCATACATATTCTCAAGAACCACATAGTTTATATCTGTTCCGAGATGTCTTACTGATGCATCAAGCAGCTTTAGCTTGTTCTGCATGCAGATTTTCTTTAACTGTGTTCCGGCTGTAGAGTAGAGCTTTGTGCCCTCTCCACCGTACTTCATGTTGATCTCATCGACATATTTCATAAGGTCGATAGCCTGCTGCTTTCCAATATACTCAAAAAGAGTACCACCGAAATCGTTTGTTATATTGTATTTACCATCTGAAAAAGCTCCTGCTCCTCCGAAACCGCTCATAATAGAACAGCTCTTGCAGGAAATACAGCTTTTTACTTTTTTTCCATCGATAGGGCATTTTCTCTTTGCAAGCTCATGTCCTGCTTCAAATACCGCTATTTTGCAGTTCGGATCTTTCTCGATAAGCTCATATGCTCCGAAAATTCCTCCCGGACCTGCACCTATGATTATCACATCATACTTATTCATATGTATATTTTACCTCCCATTCATAGCTACATCGCACACGTACATGCGCTATTATATCCTAATATCATTCACTAGTTGCTGTTGTGTTACGGTATTCTGTTACTATTTTTTCAGCCGCACACCAATCGCTTATTATATTATACTTCAACCTCTCCTGCAAGCACTTTTTTGTAATCTTCATAGTTTTTCTCTAAAAGTGCCGGAGTATCAAGTTCGTAAGGACATTTCTTTTTGCATGCGCCACAATGCTTACAGCCTTCGATCTTCTTCATCTCTGCCTGCATCCGTGGTGTAAGCCATGCCTTTGACGGTGCACGACGCAGCATAAGCGACATACGCGCACACTGATTTATCATGATGCCTGCCGGACAAGGCATACAATATCCGCAGCCACGGCAGAAATCACCTACCAGTTCCTGTTTTTCTTTCTCTATGTAAGCTGTGATCTCATCATCCATCTGTGGAGTCTCGTCCATAAATGCCAGCCACTCATCAAGCTCTTTTTCCCTCTGTATGCCCCAGATTGGAATAACATTGTCAAACTGTGTCATGAATGCCATTGCCGGCTTTGACTGGTTGATAAGTCCTCCTGCAAGACCTTTCATAGCAATAAATCCCATATTATGCTCTTTACATTCTTTTACAAGCTCGATCTCCTGAGGTGTCGATATGTAACTGAACGGGAACTGCAATGTCTCATAATAACCACATTTGATGCTCTCCTGCGCCACACCGATCTTGTGTGCAGTGATACCGATATGTCTGATCTTTCCCTGTGCTTTTGCCTCAAGCATTGCTTCATACATGCCTGTTCCGTCTCCCGGCACATAGCACTGATCTGCGCAGTGGAACTGATATATGTCTATGTAGTCTGTCCTTAAGTTTTTGAGTGATGTCTCAAGCTGCTCCCAGAACTGCTCCGGTGTCTTTGCAGCAGTCTTTGTGGCTATATAGATATTTTCACGTATTCCCTCAAAAGCCTCTCCGACCTTTTCCTCGCTGTCAGAATAAGCTCTTGCCGTATCAAAAAACCGCATACCGCCCTCGTATGCTTTCCTTAGAAGCTTTACGGCTGTTTCCTGATCTACTCTCTGAACAGGAAGCGCGCCAAATCCATTCTGAGGCACAGTAATGCCTGTACTTCCCAGTGTAATCTCTCTCATATTTTATCTCTCCTATCTATGTTATTCGTAACTGCTCAATATCCTATAGCGTCGTAACCTTAAGAACCTTTGCCTTGCCGTTTTTTAATATGGATATATTTGCCATAATGATTCCCATCCTCTCTGATATAAATCTATCGTGCTATGGCAATAACATATTCATCCAGTTCTTTAAACGTCACATGCTTTTCATGTTCTCTCATGGCAGCTTCATCCAGCTCTCCTGCAAATCCTGTACCGGCCAGCTTCATTATTGCCTCGTACTGTGTCCAGTATTTAGTAAATTCACACTGCTGTCTCTTTGGATCATCCTTATAGCTTTCCAGCTCCGCAAGCTGATCCGGGCGCAATATGCGTCTTGCAACCTTCCAGTTCAGTCGGTCTTTCCTCTCGATATCCACTCCGACAGGTTTGTCAGAGATTGCGAGTACCACGTACGAACCGCTGTGAGCCAGATTAAAGTGTGACTTAACAGCACATCTGTATCCTGGTGCTATATCAGGTTTTCCATGCTTATTCCGTACAAGCTGCTCATTTGATGTAATCCCTAAATGCTGATACAGCAGATATCCCGCCAAAAGCTCCTGATACCTGTTTTCACCCGATATACGCTCGAATTTATCTGCGTAATAAGCTGGTATAAGGGGCAGTATGTTATTTTCCTGCCCTTTTACGGTGTCGGTATTTTCAATGATTATTTTGCAGTTATTTGTTGATATATCCTGCATCATGATCTTAGTCCATGCTCTTTTAGAAGCTCATCCTGATACTCTTCATCCTCCAATGATCTTTTTAAATCCTCAAAGCGACCTTCTGCTATCAAAGTCTGATTCAACTGATTAACCATATTAAGAGTTTCTTTTCGACCAATTTCCCGGCCTTCTTTACGCCCTTCTTCTCGTCCTTCTTCTCGTCCTTCTTTTCTCCCTTCCTCTATTCCTTTTTGAATACCTGCCTCTCGCCCCTCTTCATAGCCTTCCTCTCTGGCATCAGCCCTCTCAAGCTCAAGCTGTCTGTCAAATTCATAATTCAACTGCATACTCTTAGTCACCTCACTTCTATGAGTCTTCAAGAACTCTTTCAAAATATCATTGTCGATGCAATAATCTATAGCTCTCTCAATATCACTTCCAAGTTCATCAAAGGGCTTGCCATCATGATATTCCCTGACCTTATTTACAAACGTCATATACTCATCCATCCAGCCGCAGGCTTCCATTATCTCACGGTTTTTACCGGTATTAATATTATATACCTTGCATTTTAATTCCAGATTCGGATCATCTGTCGGTTTCTCATAAGCATCTGAAAGTTTAAGTTCCTGCACCTCCGGTTGTTCTGCTTCTCCATTATAAAATACGACAAAATGTGGTGTAGGAATCTTTACCAGTCTTTTTCCATAAATGTTTTTACCTGCCATCTTCCTGTTTTTTCTGTCACCAAGCCAATCAGAAAGTATCACACTAAAATAAATAAGACTTCTTACAGGCATGTTAGGACACACTGTTGACTGATGCTCATATATGCTAAGTCTTGCATCCACGATAAACGATGCATCATTCCTTATTGATAAAGAAATTCCTCCATCATGTGTCACGATCTCTACCTCATCAGGATCGTCATAATGCGAATCATTCATCGCATTATATAGCTGCAATGCCCTGCTCTTATCCTGCATCAACATGCTAAATACATCACTCTTGTACTCTCTGTTACCACTCATATAAAATCCTCCTTCATTTGAACGCAAAGCAGGAATTATATGAAATGCGCCTAAATTTCCTGCTTTAGTTTAATTAATTGAAACAATCAAAAGCAAGAATTTCAGGGATAAATAGAATAAAATAAAAGTATTGAAGTCACTGCACACCCTTATCGCCAAACGACATCTCCTATGTCTCACATCTTATAATAATCATATTGTAATTATGTGTCAGCGACTGTGCAGGTAATATAGAAAAACTGCTTTGTCTATATTCTAACATACGCAGACAAAATTACAATCCAAAATTATTTTTTATCGCATATTATGATTAAAGAAGTAAAATACCTTTTGACTCTCATATCATATTACGAAATCTGCAGTTCATACAGCTTCCTATATATTCCGTCCTGTTCTAATAGCTGCTGATGTGTGCCATGCTCACATATGCGTCCTTTGTGCATGACCATTATGCAATCCGCGTGCTGTATCGTTGAGAGGCGGTGTGCGACCATGATAGTCGTTCTGCCGTCCATGAGTTTCTCGAGTGCCTCCTGTATGAGGATTTCCGTCTCGGTATCAATGTTTGCCGTTGCCTCATCCATTACAAGTATGCTCGGATCATGAGCCAGTGTCCTTGCAAATGACAAAAGCTGACGTTCTCCAGCGGAAAATGTTGCACCGCGCTCCGTAACAGGCTCGTGATAGCCGTTTGGAAGCTTCTCTATAAAATGTGATGCATTGACGTATTCAGCAGCCTCTTTTACCTGTTCGTCAGTGATCTTACTGTCATTCAGACGGATATTGTAAGCCACATCCCCCTCAAAAATGAAAACGTCCTGCTGCATCTGTCCGATCGCGCTGCGAAGCTGCTTTTTGCTCAGATTTCGGATGTCGATGCCGTCAATGTAAATGTGCCCTTTCTGTATGTCATAATACCGCCCGATCAGGTTTAATATAGATGATTTTCCTGCTCCCGTTGCACCGACAAAAGCCACCTTTTCACCCGGATTTATGACAAAAGAGACATCCTTTAACACATAGTTTTCACCATCGTATGCAAACCATACATGGTCAAATTCTATCTTTCCAATGATCTTATCCGGCCTCTTCGGTTCGTCGATCTCAGGTACAAACTCCTGCTCGTCCATAACTGTAAATATCTTCTCAGCGGAAGCGATAGATGACTGCAATGTGGAAAACTGCTCCGCAAGCTCCTGTATCGGATCAAAAAATGACCTGATATAGTTTGAGAAAATATACAGTGTACCTACAGAAATAGTCGCATTAAACACATTTTTGCTGCCAAACCACAGCACTATCATAAGCGAAAAAATACTTAATATATAAATGAGCGGACGGAATATCGCATACATGAGCATTTCCCTGTAAAATGCACGGTAAAGCTTTGTGTTTTTATCATGAAATTCCTCAAATTTGCGCTCCTGTCTGCCGAATATCTGTATGATCTTCATCCCCGAAAGATGCTCCGACAGGAAAGTATTAAGATCCGTAAGACGTGTGCGGTAAAGTCTGTATATATTTCTCGCGATTTTCTGACACAGTGCCGTAAGTCCGATGACAAGCGGCATGAGTACAAACGATATCGCCGCAAGCTTCACATCGAGTACCAGCATGACTCCAGCAAGTCCAACGATCTTTACGATATTTCTAAACAGCTGCACAAGAATACCCGAATACATCTCATTTAATGCCTCAACATCATTTGTCACACGGGTAACAAGCTTTCCGACCGGCGTGATGTCAAAATACCGGCTGCCGAGCGACTGGATATGTCTGTACAGATCTTTTCTGATCTGAAGTATTATATTTTGTCCTGCTTTTTGCAGTATCCATGTCTGTGCAATATTAAATGCAAAACTAAATGCCAGAACAATCGCATATTTTATTGCTGTATTTACAATAACATCATAATCGCCATTTTCTCCGAAGGTATCGATCGCATCACCAACCAACATAGGACGGTAGAGGTCAAAACCGGTAAGGAAAAGCACAAGTAAAAGGGCAAAAATCACCCAGTGTGCATAGGGTTTCATGTAATCCACAAGCCGGAGCATGGCATTTTTCGATTTTCTCTTATTTTCTTTTCTTTTATTTATACTCATATATACTCCATTATAATGGTTAAAATATTCCATACTTATATGGATAATTTACCTCAATTCGTTCTCCAACTGCTGCTTATGGCTGATATCCGCATAGAAACCGCCAAGCTTTAGCAGTTCCTCCGGAGTGCCGTACTCTGTCACTTTTCCATCAGTCAGCACCGCCACATGATCTGCCTTCTGCAAGGTCGATATCCTGTGCGCAATGACTATCGTAGTCTTGTCCTTTCGGATCTCCATGAGGTTTTCAAGTATCTGCTCCTCCGTGTCGGTATCGACCGCCGAAAGCGAATCGTCAAGTATCAGTATTGAAGAGTCCTTTAGTAAGGCTCTTGCAATCGAGCTTCGCTGCTTCTGACCTCCCGAAAGAGTCACTCCACGCTCACCGACCATGGTCTTGTACTCGTCAGGAAATCCCATGATGTTATCGTGTATACACGCATTTTTCGCAGCCTGCTTTACAGCATCCAGAATGGCAGGGTTATCCGATATGCGCTCCTCAAGACCGAATGCGATATTCTCCTCAAGTGTATCGGAAAACAGGAAATTCTCCTGCGGCACATAGGAAATATCACGGTGCAATACAGCAAGCGGATAGTCTGTTACCGGTCTGCCATCGAGAAGTATCATGCCGTTTTCACAGTCATATACTCTAAGCAGCAGATCTGCAAGTGATGATTTTCCACTGCCTGTACGCCCTAAAATGCCAAGCATCTCGCCCTGTTTTACATGGATATTTACATCAGAAAGCACCGGTTCTGTGCCGTCAGGGTAGGTAAATGTAAGATGATTTAATTCTATGTCTCCATGAATTTTCAATGCCTCTGCTCTACCTGATACAGTTTTGTCACCCTCTATTTTTCCTGTGTTATCTGTCCTTTCATCTGACATGTTCTTATCATCTGCCATATCATTATTCCCAGACAGAGTTTCCGGTGGCACCATATCAACAATATCAGGTTTTTCCTCAAAAATAGTCCTGATCCTGCCCCATGCCGCAGCCGCCTGACTGAAGGTATTGATACAGTCTCCTGCCGCTATCATCGGCCACACAAGCATATCAATATATGAGTTGAATGCCACAAACTGACCTATGGATACCTGACCGTCAAGCACCATTTTGCCGCCTGCAAGCAGCGTGATTATCACACTGATACCGATAACGCCATCGAGTGCCGGTCCGAAAACCGCACGCAGTTTTACCACGTCCAGATTTTTTTCACGGCAGTTCTCACATGCCTTTTCAAACTCCTTAAAGTCCTCATCCTCCTGCACAAATGCCTTTACCACGCGGATACCGGCTATGCTCTCCTGCACCTTGTCAGATAAAAACGAGAATGCGTCCTGTCTTTTTACCTGACGCTTTTTGGATTCTATGCCATAGAAATAGCATCCGAACGCAATAAAAATAAGTGGAATAAAAGCAAACAGCGTAAGCTTAAAATCCACATAAACTATCATTTTTACCAGCACCATGATCGTCATCATGACTGCATCAAATACTGTGATTACCGCCATTCCCGCACCCATGCGGACTGCCTGTAAGTCATTGGTAAAATACGCCATAAGATCACCGGTCTTATGACTGTTATAGTAGCGCGCTGACAATGTCTCCATGTGTGAAAACATATCATCGCGCAGTCTGTATTCTATTCCGCGGGACGCTCCTATGATGAAATACCTCCATCCGAAACGTCCTATCATAATTATTATTCCTGCTACAAAAATTTTGAAAATGACACCGCCAACTCCTGCCATGTCAAGCCTGCCATCCGTAATCCCATCGATTATCTCCCCTATAAACTGTGGGATATACAAATTGGCAAGGTCTACCGCAAGAAGCACGAAAATACCTATCGCGTAGTGCCATTTATACTCCCAAAGGTATGGGCGCAGTGAGTATTTTTTATTGTTCATGTTGTTCCTCTTATATTTTATATTTTATATTTTATTTTTTAATATTAAAGATAGTATTTATCGCCTATTTCGCATTTTGTATAAAAGATAGCATTTTACAGTCTATTCCATATCTTATATAAAAATAGTGTTTTACCGCCTACTGTCAAAAGTAAAATCAGTATTTAATTTCCAGCATCTATCTCCACAGGTCTGTCACAAAATATGTGAGTGCAGCCCATGTATACACAGAATAGTATATACCATGCTCGTCCACTCCATCCTTAAGTATCTTCTTTGCCTGATCTTTTGTCAGCAGATCAAAGCCATCAAAAAGCTCACCGCCCAATGCACCGTCCTGTGTCATCCCGGTAAGACTTTTTCTGTTTAAAACTATTTTTACGAGTGCATTGCTCTCGTCCGTCATTCCCGGTGTACTGAAAAGACATGGATTTATCACTGAGATCTCGTCCTTCTCTGTAAGAACAATTCCTGTCTCCTCTTTAAGCTCGCGCTCTGCTGTTTTTATGAGAGGTGCAGGATCAAGGCTGTCCTCCGGATCGATAAGACCTGCCGGTACACTCAGCAGATACTGGCCTGTCGGATATCTGAACTCTCGGTTCATAAGAAGCTGCGGCTGGTTTTTGCCGTCCGAGGCATCTCCGTCATTACTCTCATCCGTGACAGGATTCCATATGACCACACAGCTTACCGCATCAGGCAGCATATTTTTAAATTCCTCTGTTGATTTTGCAGCGACCAGATCCCTTTCATCTCTTCTGGTGGCATTGTAGTAATGGCTGTCCTCTTTATATTGCATGTCAAATACCTTTATAAATTTTGTTTCCAGCAATGTCTTTACTTTCATCTGTGACTTCCTTTCTAACTATTATACAGTATAACACACTTAATGCATTCTTTTCTATTCTTAAACCAAAAACAGCCGGAAATCTGCACTAATTAACATTGCAGATTTTCGACTGTCTGTCATATCTTATATGTCACAATTTATATGTCACAATTCGCATAAACTTCTATGATTTTCTTGCGTCTCCCATCTCACAGACTATATCTGCGATTCCCATAGTGGACTGCCGATGCGATACGAGTACCACCGTTTTCTTCTTTGCTGTCTCACTTAAGGCTTTTAATATAATACCCTCGTTTAGTGAATCCAGATTACTGGTCGGTTCATCAAGAAGAATCATTGGAGCATCATGGAGAAATGCTCTTGCAATTCCTATCCTCTGCTTCTCGCCACCTGACAGCGTATCTCCAAGTTCTCCTACCTGAGTATCATAGCCATTTGGAAGTGTCATGATAAAATCATTGATAGATGCTTTCTTTGCTGCTTCCATAATCTCTTCTCTGGATGCTCCCGGCTTTGCGATCGCGATATTGTTTGCAATCGAATCATGGAACAGGTGCGTTTCCTGAGTTACATAGCTTTCCATATCTCTTAAATGCTTTGTCGGGATTTTCCGGACATCCGTACCGTCTACCGATACGCTTCCATCCTGAACATCCCAAAAGCGCATCAAAAGCTTTAAAAGAGTGGATTTCCCGGAACCACTCGCACCATGAATGCCTGTGATCTTGCCCGGCTGTAATTTCAGTGAATAGTTATCTAAAATAACCTCATCCTTATAAGCAAATGTTGCGTTCTCTGCCTCTGCTCCTGCAAACTTGTGATTGGATACATTGCGCTCCTCCCCAATGCTCCTATTTGTAAGAGTTTCCACATCTCCCGGAATTTCTTCCACAAGCGGTATCTCTTCCAAAAGGGAAAGGACACGCTCACCGCTCGCCAGTGTCTGGTTCAGATTGTTGGAAAGGTTTGAAAGTGCCACTACCGGACCGAATGAACCCAGCATTGCGATAGTACAAGTTAATATTCCCTCAAATCCCATCGCGCCTTTGTCATACAGCCAGATCGTCAGTGCCAGCATTCCAAAGGATGCAAGCAATATAACCATATTCGTAAATGAACGCTGTGAGCCTTCCATTTTGCTTAATGACTCCTGCATTCCTGCAAGGTTTTTGGAACGCTCCGTCATCTGCTCTTTTCTTTTTTCGCCCTGTCCGTACTGGATAGTCTCGTCGAGTCCACGCAAAGAATCAAGGACAAAGCTGTTCAGTTCTCCAAAGTTTGTACGAAATTCCATTCCCATCCGACTGCCGCGTTTTCCATTCCACATAGGGATAACAACACCGACGATCAGATACGCTGCAAGTGCAAGCAGTCCGGCCAGCCAGTGATATCTTCCGATAAAGATCACCATAATAACAGAGGTCAGCGTGGCGATCGCGATCGGTGAAATGGTATGTGCATAGAACACTTCCAGTAATTCAATATCGGTTGTAATAATCGAGATCAGGTTTCCCTTATCCCGTCCTTCCAGTTTTGCCGGACAGAGCTTTCTCAATGCCGCAAACACTTTATGGCGGATGATTGCCAACAGCTTAAATGCGATAAAATGATTACAATACTGCTCCGCATAATGCAAAATTCCGCGAAGCACAGCAATTACTACCATTATGGTTATAATGGTTTTCACCGGGGTAAATACCAGCCACATATTGTTCACCGGAACACTCATTCCGGCTGCTCCTGTAATGAGTCCATGCACGATAACCTGTCCTGCAAGTATTGTAAGAAATATTGCACACAGATACCCCAGAGTTCCAAGAATGATTGCTGCCAGCATGATATGTAACAATGGTTTTACCAGCCCGATCAGGCTTCCCATAATTTGAAGGGCATTTCTGCGTTTTGGAGATACCGCCACATTGTTCTGAGTTGTATTATTTGTTTCTACATTCATTACGCAATGCCCTCCTTTCCATAATTTTCCAATGCCATCTGGCTTTCATAAAGATGCCTGTACTCACCATTTTGGCGCATAAGTTCTTCATGCTTTCCGCTTTCTTTGATTTCTCCATCTTTTAAGAAATAAATCTTATCAGACTTTACGACATTTGCCAGTCTGTGTGATATAAGAAGCACAGTCTTTGTCTTTGCCAATTCGTGAATAACATTCATGATCAGTTCTTCACTTTCCACATCAATATTAGATGCAGCTTCATCAAAAATATAAACTGCACTTTCAGTCCGAAGCAATGCTCTGGCAATCACCAGTCTCTGACACTGACCACCTGACAAATTGCTCGCTTTTTCCAGTAACTTTGTCTGCAAACCGTCCTGGGTCTGTAAAAATCCTAAGAGATTGACTTTTTGAAGTACAGCCTCCATCTCTTCTTTTGTAGCGTCAGGTTTAGCCATCTTAAGATTTTCTTCTATTGTACCTTTGAACAGATAACTGTTATGGCGCACCAGTACAACATGCTTCATAAGGTCGGCTTCACTAACTTCATTAAGCGGCACACCACCGATGGTGATTTCTCCTCTGTATCCACGGTTCTTCGCTGCAAGAACTCCCGCGATCGTACTCTTGCCACATCCCGATTCGCCAACCAGCGACACAAAACTTCCAGCCGGCAGACTTAAGCTTATTCCTTTTAAAATCTCTCTATCCGTTTCATAAGAAAAATGCACATCTTTTAATGTGACATCCAACGATCCAGCCGGCAGTGTTTTTTCTCCTGACTTTGGTTCCGGTAAATCTAAGATTTTGAAAATCTTATCACTCGCTGCCATGCCATTCATTGCAATATGGAAGAAAGAACCAAGCAGTCTAAGCGGCAGGAAAAATTCGCTTGCAAGCAGGACTATACATAAAGTTCCCGCCACGCTGATATTCCCCTTTAAAAACTCTGATACCGCAACCGCCATACCGATCGCAGCTCCACCATATGCCACAATATCCATCACACTTGTTGAATTGAGCTGCATAGTCAGCACTTTCATCGTAATCCTGCGAAAGTTCTGGGATTCCACATCCATCTCGTCTGCTTTCTGTTTATCTGCCTGATAAATCTTCAGCGTGGTAAGTCCCTGTAAGTTCTCAAGGAACGAATCGCCCAGACCTGTATAAATGCTCCAATACTTATTCAGTAATTTCTTTGCGATCTTCTGTACCACCACGATAGAAATCGGGATTAGCGGTACACAGATCAGCAGGATAACACTGGCTTTCACGCTCACTTTGCAAAGAATGATAAATAATGTCAGCGGTGCGATCAGGCTGTAAAATAGCTGCGGAAGATATTTTCCAAAATAAGTTTCCAACTGCTCCACACCTTCAGTTGACACCTGCACCACCTCCGAAGAGGATACCTGCTCACTGTAGGAAGCTCCCAGTTTTAACATTTTCTCATAAATCTTTTCACGCAAAATCCGCTTTACATCCACACATGCCAGATAGGAAGATCTTGCGCCCATCCGTTCGCAGATAAACCGGATAATAACTACCAGCACTAAAATGAGTATTGTTCTCTCAATCACCTGTACT
This sequence comes from Acutalibacteraceae bacterium, assembly GCA_963586665.1. Lineage (GTDB taxonomy): Bacteria > Bacillota > Clostridia > Lachnospirales > Lachnospiraceae > Roseburia. The sequence goes on along the minus strand of CAVABC010000003.1, from coordinate 56,313 downwards.
GTCACTGCACGGTACACCACCCGTTCCAGTAAATCTGCGATTGAAAAGACTGCCACAACCTGAGATATGAGTGCCGCCCACTGCCACAGTATCGTGTACACGATATATTTTTTTGCGTGGGACAATAGCCCCACCAGTCTTGTTTTAATCATACGTAGCTCCTTATATAAATTTTTTATTTGAGTTATTGCAATAACTATAAAAGTTCAATCTTGACAGATTTATATGATTTAAATTATAATACACACAGAGAAACGAAGTTTACTACCGTACAACATTATTGTTCATGCGGCCTGCTCGTTTCTTTTTTTGTTCTTACTAAATCATATAAATATAATTTACCATCTGCGTCGCACCGGACAAGCATTCTTGTTGCAAATATATTATAACGCTCCAAATCTCCATCTTCTCCATAGACAGGAATTCCAAATCTTGTATCATATCGATACCATCCCAACTTAGCTTTTGAACCATGTTTATGATTATAATCAGGATATTTCGTTTTGTCAGAAGCAATTTCTACAATATCTTTAATTGCAGATATTATATTTGCTTTTGCTTTCACATTTGCTCCTTTCAAACCTTTTGTATCCTTGGAATGACTAAATTCATCAGGAAAATCAGCACCTATATATACTCTTTCAGCGGTTTCAACAATTTCAAAATATTCGCCCACATATTCTTTTAAGCATTGTTCAATTTCATTCCAGTCACTGCTTCTTCTTGACTGAAATCGAATATCATTTATAAGAGCTATTTTTCTTCCATCCAAATCCGTTACGATATTTACATTTTTATCCATGCATATTCTCCTTTTTACATTTTCTATTTTTATTCTAACATAGAAAGAAGATATATGCCACAGTTTTTTCGAACATTTGTTCTTATTTTTCTTTAATTCTACATATAAGATGCCATATCGCAAGTATCGGATGATACAACAGCATTCGCGGACCTGAGAACCGCATCACCTGTCGGATCTGCTCTCTCATATCCGTTTTATAACAATGCACCTTACAGTTCGCACAAAATGTCTTATTTTCCATAAAAGGACAATGTTCGCTTCGCGCCTTTGCATAATCTGCCAGAGCCTGACACTGTGGACACATATTTTTCCCCTCTGTATACTGCTCTTTATGATTTTTGCGGCAGTAAAGACGCACCATTTCTTCTACAACATATTGTTCTTTCTGCCGTTTCTTTTCTACTTTATTCATATTACTATTCTGCTTCTGCACTTTCCGCTAATTCCTCTCCCGATTTTAATGTTTTCACTTTAAAAAAGAAATATAACAGGTGGCATACCCAGACCACTGAGATACAAATTCTTCCAACCGGTACATTCTTCATGCAGATAAAGCCTATTGCCATAACCACCGTTACCATTGCAATAATCTTGCATTTCGTTCCGATTGTCATAGCTCTTTTCTGAACAAAACTGTCCAGATATTTCTTATAAAGATTTGTTCCTGTAAACCATCCGTGCAGTTTCTTCGAGCTTTTGGCGAAGCAAAACATTGTTGCCATATAAAATGGAACTGTCGGCAGGATAGGAAGTACAATTCCTATCGTACCCAGTCCCAGACAAAGAAAGCCAAGCACGATCCAAAGTAATTTTAATGTATTTCTCATCTTCTTTCCTTTCATTTTGCTATTTGCTGTGATTTAAGTTGGTTGTAACTAACTCTCATTGATAATACATATCAGAGTCGGTTTTTGTCAACAACTAATTTTTGGAATAAAATAACAGAGCTCTGCTGCGTAATTTTCTGCACAAAAAAAGAGCAGCAACCAATCTGCTGACCGGCTGTTGCTCTATTTATTAAAGAACTTTATTATGCTTCTTTTTCCATCTCATTATCAAGTGCGATAAGCTTTGCTATGATCTCCTCACAGATCTGTGTGACATTCTTGCCATCTGTCGCAACGGTAACATCTGCTACCGCTTCATAACGCTCTCTACGTTTCTCCATGAGACTGCTGATGAACTCAACGTTCATATTGTTATTGAGGATTGGACGCTCATCACTGTTCTTTACACGCTCGTAGATAGTCTCAGGCTTTGCTGTGAGAAGAACTACACGGCCATTTTTCTTCATATGGTCTGCATTTTCCTCTCTCATGACTACTCCACCACCACATGATACGATAGTCTGTTTTCTCTTCTGAAGCTCTATGAGGGTATTGCTCTCGAGATTACGGAAGTATGCCTCACCGAACTCATCGAAGATCTCTGAGATTGACATTCCACGATTTTCAACTATCATCTGATCCATCTCGACACGATCCATCTCTAGTTTGTCCTTGAGTTCTCCTGCTACCGTACTCTTTCCTGCACCCATGAAACCGATTAGGAAGATATTGTAATCAAAGAGGCTCTTAGCCTGAATACGACGGCTGTTCTTCATGATATATTTGAAAATATCAAGTATTTCTTCCTCAAATTCATTGTCTCCAAGCTTTGCTGCAAGAGCGTCTGTCTGCTTTTTCTCCTGCTCCGGCTGTAAGATCGGGATTCCTGTTGCCTTCTTGTATGATATGATCTCCTGAATATGAGACATTCTAACTGCAAGCTGCTCTATTATGATATCGTCGCATGCCCCAATCTTTGCGCGGATCTCCTCGATTTTGTCCATGGTATGTATCTCCTTATTTCCGTGTGGTTTTCAAATTTTATTACCATTTAATACCTTTACAGCAGAATATATATTTTCCTATAACGTATTGTGTAATATTATACTTATCATAATTTCAAATTATGATACCTTACATTTTTGATAACCACTAATTTTCTTAGTCATAGTATAACAAGACTTTACCAATTTATCAAGCAAAATATTTTAATACTTTAAAGTGCTGTTGTGTTATAGCCGTTTTATCTTATATAATGTAGGTAATAAAAAGACTAAAAGGACACCCTGACCGGATGTCCTTTATAATGCTTTTATTCTATAACACTTTTATTTTATATCTTCCGCCAGATCTCCAAGGTATGCATCCACGATATCAGATGATACGCTGTCCTCGATCGACTCATATATCGGCTGACATTTCTCGCGAATCTGCTGGTGCACATCATCGCTTAATGTGATGATCTGTGTACCGCTGTCCTCGATGGTCTTGATCTTTGAGGCAATTCGCTCGTCTGACTGCTCTCTTGCGTACTGTTTAGCTGTCTCGGCTGCTTCACGGATGATCTGCTGCTGTTCATCTGTCAGACCATTCATGAACTCCTCGCTTACTATAAGCGATATCAGATGAGGCAGATGATTTGTCTCCACAACGTAATCCTGCTGCTCATAGAGCTTGTTTGATACGATTACCTCGTATGGATTTTCCTGCGCATCTATAGTTCCCTGCTGCAGTCCGATATACACCTCTGAGAATGTCATAGGTGTAGGGCCTGCTCCGAGTGCCTTCCAGTAAGCCATGTGGTATGAATTTTCCATGGTACGGATTTTTTGTCCCTTAAAATCATCAAGACTCTCAACTTTTTTATTCGTGGTCATGACACGAAAGCCCTGATCAGCGTATCCCAAAAGCTCATAGCCGCCATAATTGTATACCTGCTGCATAAGTTCCATAAACTCGGGATTGTCCACATGCTCACGCACCTCATCAATGCTGTCAAAAAGTGCCGGCATGTCAAATACAGCCGTGTCCTTCATGAATGTAACCTGTGGTGCAGTATTCTGCACTACAAAAGGTATATCTCCGTCTTTGCATGACTCGAGAAGCTCTCTGTCTCCACCGAGCACACTGTTTGGATATACGGTTATCTTCATCTTGCCATCGCTTAATCTGTCCACTTCATCGGCAAATTTCTCAGCATATATCTGCGTCACGGTGTCCTCAGGACTTGAGCTTCCAAGAGGCCATGCATAACGCTGTACTTCATCCGAAGCATCGCCTGAGCTGTTTGAGCCGCTGCATGCGGTAAGTCCTGCAGTCAATGCGAGTATCATCATGACTGCGGCCGCCTTGCGATGTATGCCATTTAATCTGTGTGGACTACTTATCTTCTCTTTATTATTCTTTATACATAAAAATGAGCCAAATCTATTCATATTTCTCTCCGATTATAATTACAGGTATGTATATGTGCAGCTACTGTTTTACTTACAATATCTTAAATCGTATAAACAAAATGAAACAAATATACAGATACCTTCCATCAATCCCATCCCAATTTTACAGTAAAAACAGACTGATTGCCGGAATGAATGTAAGCAGCAGAAGTGCCAGCAGGAAATATCCTATCATAGGTGCTGCCTTCTTCGCTATCTTCATGACCGGTACATCTGTCAGCGAACTTGCCACAAACAGGTTTACTCCTATAGGCGGTGTCACAAATCCGATCGCAAGGTTTACGATCATGACCACACCAAAGTGGATCGGGTTCATTCCGATACTCTGCACGATTGGAAGCAGGATCGGGCTTAAGATAAGGATAGCCGGTGTTGTATCCATAACCATTCCGACAATGAGCAGGAACACATTTATCACGATAAGAAGCACTATCTCATTTGTGAAATGTGCAAGTATCCATGCACTTACAGACTGTGGCACCTGCATGAGTGTGAGCACTCGTGAGAATGCGGTCGATGCTGCAAGGATAAACAGTATAGGCGCGTATGTTTTCATCGCCTCTACCATGATGCCCCATATCTCTTTTACCTTTATGGATTTGTAAATAAAAAGACTTACAAAAAGCGCGTAAAATACGGAAATGACCGCAGCCTCCGTAGGCGATGCGACTCCTGTATAGATGCATCCAAGCACGATAACCGGGCTGATAAGTGCCCATATGCTTTCCTTTAATATCTTAAGGATTCCTTTTTCACGAAGCTCTGTGACTTTTGCATTTATCTTTTCCTTATCCTCACCATAACGCTTACAGTGATAGTATGCGTAGAACATAAGCAGCGCACCGATAAGAAGTCCCGGAACGATTCCTGCGAGGAAAAGATCACTGACTGACTCTCCTGTTGCCATCGCATACATGATAAACGGTATACTTGGCGGTATGATAACTCCGAGTCCTCCGGCAACCGCAACTATGGCTGTCGAGAAATCCTTTTTGTATCCCAGCTCCACAAGAAGCGGGATCGTCATGCTGCCTACTGCCGCAACCGTTGCAGGTGCAGAACCTGAGATAGCTCCGTAGAACAGACATGTAATGATGACCGCGCAAGGAATTCCTGCGGTTCTTTTTCCAATAAAATATACAAAAACATCAAATAATTTTTGTGAAATCTTACCATGTGCCATGATAATTCCGGCAAGAACGAACATCGGTACTGCCAGAAGCGGGAAGCTGTCGATACCTCCCAGCATCGAACGTATCACATAGCTGGCACTGGCTGTAAATGATGAGTCAAACGCGCCCGGCAGCACTGCCACTATTCCAAGGGAAATAGATACCGGAATAGCAATGACCAGACATATAACAAACAATATAAAAACTACTACTGATGACATCTATTTCTCCTTTCCGTGATTTTTCAGATTATCTTTATGAACTCCTGTGGCACCGGGTGCGTCGGCACCATCGTCCTCAAGTTCCTTTTCAAGTGTTTCCATAAGTTCTTTCTCACGGAACTCATCTTCAAGAACCGCTTCCTCTATGACAGTGGCTATATTGCCCTCCTCAAGAGGCTTGTTGTCTTTTCCGAGAACGATCTTCCACTCGCCAAACCATCTCTGTGCGATACGGAATGCTGTGATGATAAAGCACACAAACGGTGCAGCCTGCACGTAATACATAGGTATGCCGCAGGCCGGACTTACCTGACCACTCTCTATCGTATTTTTCAGATATATGAACGAATACGGTATCAGATATACGAAAAATACAAACTCAACCGTCAGATTTAATACCTTCCATAATGATTTTCCTCTTTTCGGGAAAAGCTGTATGAACTGGTCTATCTTTATCGAAATACATTTTCGTGTGCACAGGCTGACACTTAAAAATGCCGACCAGATGAAAAGATATCTCGTGATCTCCTCCGACCATGAAAGTGACATGCCGAGGATGTATCTGGAAAACACCTGAATACCCATGATAAGAGTCATCGCGATCAGGAAGATGACCATTAGAAACTCTTCGAGATATTCATCCAGATAGTGTAATATTTTCTTCATGTAATACCCCTTTCTGCATAATTAAAAATCATATGTTAATATTTTATCAAAAAACTGTTACTTTTTCCACATATTTTGCCATTATATAATGTAAAAAACTATAAAAAATACACCGACACGTTTTACCTGTGCCGGTGTATCTTAATCTCATAAAATGAATATTTATGTAATTAGTAAATGATCATTGCAACGATAACTGCTGCTATAGATCCTACCATTGGTGCAAGTACTGATGTAACGAATACATACCAGTAGCTCTCTGCAAGTGAAAGTTTCATCCAGCGGAGCTGTGCTACCATTCCTCCTGCGTTTGGAAGTGTGTTCATACCAGTTGCACATGCCGGTGCAAGTCTGTGAAGTGCTCCTGCACTTGCTCCCTTTGCAAGAAGTCCGTCTGACAGATGCTCGAAGAACATTGCGATAGCTGATGTTCCACTTCCGAGGATACCTGCGAGTACGTTTAATCCGATAAACTCTGTGATGTATGGATTAAGTTTGATTCCCATTACGAAATCAATGATTGACTGGAATCCAGGACAGTTCTGAAGAACACCTGAAAATCCAAGGATGGCTGCTGCCATAACTGTTGCTCCGATACCGTTGTTTACACCTTTTTCAAGGATCTTTGTAACTGATCCTACCTGTTTGTGGCAGAGGAGTACGATCGCTACAGATCCAACGAACATGCTGAGTACTACTACAGCGTTTGTGTTCATGTCTGTAAGGTTTGAAAGTAAAAGTACGAGTGCCACTACAAGGATAAATGGAACGAGTGCTACAAAGAAGTTTGGAAGGTCATCTCTTGTAGGAGTGATCTTCACAGGCTGTGACTCATCAATAGCTGTTCCCTCTTTGATAGCTGCTTTTTTAGCTGCGTGAACCATGTAAAAATATCCAACACCAAAGGATACAAGGAATGCTACCCATCCAAGGATCGGTGCAGATCCCATTGATGTTCCAAGGTACTGTGCAGGCATGATGTTTGTGATATTGATCGCAAATGGGATCATTGCAGAACATGTTGCTCCGATGAAGATGATTCCAGGGATCATTCTGTATGGATATCCTGCCTGTTTCATCATGATAGTTGCGATAGGAGCAAGTACGAAAAGTACTACGAATCCTGATACACCAACATATACGAATACAGTTGTGATAAGTGCGATAGAAAGGATAACTCTCTTAGCACCCATCTTCTCAGTAACTACGTTTGCGATAGCCTCGGCACATCCTGATGCAGCCATAAGCTCACCGAATACAGCACCGATAACAAGTACAAATACGTTATTCTGTATAAATCCGACATATCCTGTTGCGTAAAGTGTGAGCGAATCCCACCAGTTCATCCAGCTTGTAAGGATGATAATAAATGATACAAGGATAGTTGATGTAAATACATCAAGCCCTTTCCATATTGCTATTATAAAGATCACCGCTGCTGCAAGTAATCCTATTACAGATATTGCTGTTGACATTTTTTCTTTCCTATTCCTCTCCTACTATTTTGATCTTACCGAGTGGTTTACGGTAAGGATTTTTTCCATCAAAGAAATGTTTATCAAGGAAATCTATACATTTGTTGATGTTGTCATCTGCCTTGATAACCTGTGAACCGTGAGGCTCATTGTCGAAAAGATCAAGCTCTACGCGGTCTTCTCCACATACCTGTTTTACCTTCTCATACATGTAGATTGACTGATGATGATCGATAACCAGATCGTTTGTGCCGTGCTGTAAAAGCATTGGCGGACAGTTCTCTTTTACATGGCTTATAGGACTTACCTTTGCTGTGCGCTCAGGATATAAAAGCGGATTGTATCCTAAAAGTGCTGTAAACATTGAGTCATTGCCCTTTCCATCGTTAGGCATCATGCCCTTTCCTGCGCCTGTCTTGTTTCTGATATCAGCTATATCAGTTCCAAACTGCTCTGCTGAGCAAAGCTCACTTATTGTGTACCATGCGATCGCACAGTCTACCTTTGAAGAAGCCTTTACACCAACGCTTAAATCGTCCATGTCTTCCTCATCACCTGTTACTGCAAGAAGCTGTGTAACAGTTCCGCCTGCTGAGTTGCCCCATACTGCGAATTTGTCAGGATCGAGGTTTAACTCTTTTGCATTTGCGCGTAAGTAACGGATAGCTGCCTTTCCGTCTATAAGCTGTGCCGGCCATTTTGCTTCGTGGTAAAGTCTGTACTCTACTGTAGCTACTGCATAGCCCTGAGTAACAGGCAGACACATTGATTTGATGTAATGTGTTCTCTTGTGTCCTGCTGCAAAAGCACCACCGTGGAACACGATTACCAAAGGATAAGGACCTTCACCGTCTTCCGGATAGAAAATGTCCAATATGTGGTTTTCTGATTCGTCTGCATATTTGAGATCAAGAGCTGTTTTCTTAAACTGTGTAACGTCCATCTCAGGCTCTGATGGTAAATATGCTTCTCTGTTGTTAATAACTGCCATTATTTATCCTCCCGTTTTCCCTTTACTCCTTTAATGTAGCAAAGTTTTTTATAAATTAAAAACCTGCTGCACATTGTGTAACATGCAACAGGTTTCTACTTATCTTGATCAATTACATGCTTTTATGAAGTAATCCAAGTACTGTAGACAGATCCTCTACTCCCATCTGACCAGGTGCAGAAGCTTTCTTTGCTGCTCCGAATGTCATTGAAGATCCGAATACCTCACCGCAGAGACGGCTGATAACACCTGTTCCTGCCATAGACATTGTGATAATAGGTCTGTCGGCATAGTCTGTTACCATTTCCTCTGTAGCAGAAAGAAGTGTGAGTACGTCACGCTTATTCTGTGGCATAACTGCGATCTTAGGGATATCAGCTCCCATATCCTGCATTTTTCTGAGACGATAGATGATGTCTGCTTTTGCAGGAGTCTTGAAGAAGTCATGGTTAGATGCTACTACCTTAACACCTGCTGCATGTACTCCGTCGATGATCTTCTTTACGATCTCATCGCCTGTGAAGATCTCTACATCTACGAAATCAACATAGCCTGTCTGTGCTGCTTTGATGTTAAGCTCTGCATATGCCTCAGGCTCGATTGCTTTCTCTCCGCCCTCTTTTGAAGTACGGAATGTCATAAGGATCGGAATATTTCCAAGAGCATCACGAAGCTCCTTTAATACTTCCTCAACCTTGTCAAACTCGAATACGTTCTCGAACCAGTCAACACGCCACTCTACAACGTCTACAGGGATAGAGTCAAATGTCTTTGCCTCCTCGATGATGTCGTTTTTTGTAACGCCTACGATAGGAACGATAATTTTTGGTGCGCCTGCACCGATCTCAATATCTCTTACCTTAATTGTGTTCATATTATTTGCCTTTCTTAGTCCTCTTTTGACAGCTCTACCATCTTAGCATAACGAAGGTTTACGAATAATCCAAGTACCACACCTACTGCTGTGAGTACGATGTTCATGATCATAACCTGTGATGGCTGCATCTTTGATGCTGCTGTAAGGATTGTATAGTTACAAAGTGATGAAGCGATCATTACGAGCGCTGTTACTGTTCCCTTGATCTTAGGGAAGAGCATGTTGCATACAGATGTTACGATCTGTAAAAGTCCGCCTGCTCCTGCCCATCCGATGATAAATGCACCTGCGATCATAAGTGGTTTTGTCTGTCCGACTAATACTGCGACCATTGTTGCAAGGCAGATTACAGGGTAAACCAGGATAAATCTTACGTCTTTGATCTTTCTTGTTAAAAGAGCTGTTACGATAAGAGCTATCATAGTTCCTGCTGAGTAGTATGACTGCATAACTGATGGATCAGCCCAGCCTACATTCTCTTTTGCAAAGTTCTGTGCACAGTTGAGCCATAACTGGAATGTTCCTGTGCATGTAAATCCGATAACGATCATTGCGATCGACTCAACAGAGAAATGTGTGTGCTTTAAGCTTGCGATAAGTCCTTCTTTCTTTCCTTCCGCCTTTACATCGGTATCAGGAAGCGGGAAGATCATTACTAATACTAAAAGCACGATGTAGATGATTCCGCATCCGAAGAACAGTGTGTTGTATGATGTAAGTCCTGCTGCTGTTGTAGCAACTGTCATACCAAGTACGAATGGTAAAAGCATCTGTGCGATAGCGATGAAGAATTTGATTCCCATTGTTGCAACGCCCGGTGCTTTGTAGATGATCTCTGATACTGCAGGGTAAATTCCTGTATCAAGGAATGAGTTTGCAATACCACCAACGATAGCGCAGATGTATGCGATCTGGTATCCACCATGTGTTCCTGCATTGAATGCAAGAGCAAGTCCGATCAGGTAGATAGCATAAGATCCGCTGCCGATAGCTGTTGAGATACGACGTCCCAGCTTATCTGAAAGTGGTCCGGCAAACGGAAGTGCGATAAGACGTCCGAGTCCGAGCGCAGCAGATATAGCTGTGATAGCCATTACCTCTACTCCCCATGATGCTGCGAGAGCTTCTTTGATAACTGCCTGTCCGAGGATAGAGCAGCCAACTCCGTGTATAAAGTAATTCAAGTAAAGGATCAATGCGCTAGGTAAATATTTTTTATTCATCAGTGTTCTCCTTATTTTTTATAAAAAACAATGTTATTTCTGCGGCTGTTTAATCTCCCCACAGCCGCATTTCCTTTATATTATATTTATACTCTTATTATATACTCTGATTAATCATCATATCTGATGTTTAATACTTCTTTCATATGCTCGATTGGCATATCTTTTCCTGTCCAGAGTTTGAAAGCTGCTGCTCCCTGGAAAAGCATCATTCCAAGACCGTTCATTGTCTTACATCCAACCTCTTTTGCCATAGAACGCATCTTTGTCTCAAGTGGAGAGTAAGGTACGTCGATTACGATAAGCTCAGGACGGAAGAATGATTTGTCAGGTACTACAGACATTCCCTCGAGTGGTTTCATACCAACACCTGTTCCGTTTACGAAGATGAATGAGTCAGCCATCTCTTCTCTTAATTTCTCTTTGTCATCAAGATCGTAAAGAGTTGCCTTGCAGTCGGTTCTCTCGTTGATCTTTCTTACTGTCTCCTCAGCGTTTGCCCAGAATTTGTCATGAATGTTGAAGATTGAGATCTCTTTAACTCCGTCAAGTGCAGCCTGAATCTCGATAGCTGTTGCAGCTCCGCCTGCTCCTGCGATTGTCATTTTCTTTCCAATGATATCGATGTCGTTATCTTTGAGTGCCTGCATGAAACCGATACCGTCTGTGATGTGTCCTGTGAGAACTCCGTTCTCGTTTACGATTGTATTTACAGCTCCGCAAAGCTCTGCTGCCGGTGAAAGCTTGTCTAAATACTGTCCTACAACAGTTTTATTTGGCATTGACACGTTTGAGCCCACGAGCTTTAATGCACGGATACCTTTTACAGCATCCTCAAGTGTCTCATTATCAACCTCGAATGCAAGATATGCATAGTCAAGTCCTAAATAAGCAAATGCCTCGTTGTGCATTGCAGGTGAGCTTGAATGTCTGATCGGGTAAGCCATAAGTCCGATAAGTTCTGTGTGTCCTGTGATTCTCTCTGCCATGATAAAATCTCCTTTTTTTAAAAAATGTTTGTTATAATGTTTTTAATATTTTAGTTTAATAAATCGAGCCTGTTCTTAACGATGCCCACTTCGTTAAAAACTTAACAACCTCTTGATAATGATATTATACATCATAATTTTTGGTACTTCCAATGCTTATTTTGTTATATTTTAATAGCTATTATGTACTGATTAGGGTATAATATGCACAAAACAGGGGTATACTATTTGTAATCCATAGATTGTATCTATTATTTCAAGGAGATTTATGCATGACACTTAATCAATTAGGTTATTTTTACCAAGCGGCAGTACTTCAGCATTTCAATCAGGCTGCCGAAAAAATGAACATTACGGAGCCGAGTCTTAGCCGTTCCATCACTGCATTGGAGGATGAGCTGGGTGTTACTTTATTTGAAAAAAGAGGAAGAAATGTAATACTTACGAAAGCAGGAGAGGTTTTCCTAGAATATGTAACGCAGATACTCGATGATGTAAAACGTGCCGAGGCAAAGATGCGTCAGCTTACCACAGACGGTGGTCATATAGATATCGCATACGTTTCACCGCTTGCGAGGGTGTTCATCCCATCCACTGTGCGATCCTTCCTCGCAAAAGAAGAAAATAAGAATATCACTTTTAATTTTTTTCAGGATATCACTTCTGTAAATATAGAAGGACTAAAAAAAGGAAAGTACGATTTGATATTCGGATCATATTCGGCTGACGAGCCGGGAATTGAGTTTGTACCTATTATAAGGCAGGAAATAGTTGCCATACTCCCTGTGGGGCATCCGCTGACACTCAAGGAAGCCGTGGAAGCCACTGATTTCGCGGATTATCAGGTGCTCGGCTATGCCAGACATTCCGGTCTTGGCAAGTATACAAGGAGCTTTTTTAAGAAACATGATGTCACTCCTGATTTCATCTGTGAGTCACCTGATGAGAACGGTATCGCCTCTCTTGTCGCACAAGGATTCGGTATCGCTCTCGTTGCAGATGTGGATGCCATACACCGTGATGACATATGTATCCGCCATCTTGTCTCACACGAGTCGTTCTCACACACTGTATACATGGGATATATTGCAGATAAATACCAGCTTCCTGCGATCAGGCGTTTTATACAATTTGTGAAGGATACGTGTAGCTGATACATCAGCTGCATGTGTCCACTGTACATTGGCACATTATTATCAGTGCCCTGTTTCCTCACACACGAAACGGATAAAAGCCTTGGCTACCGGAGACAGATAATGTTTTTTCAAAGTCGCAAGATATACCGCTCTCTCATATGAAGGATTGTATATATCAAGCGTCTTTACACCGAGTGATTTGAGTATCGGGATGTCCGGCATGACCGCTATTCCAAAGCCCTGTGCCACGAGTCCCGCCATACTCGAATCCTCCTCCATCTCAAATGCCACCTTCGGAAACTGTCCGATCTCCTCATACATCTGATCTATAACAGGGCGCAGTCCACTGCCCTTTTCAAAATATATCTGTGGAAATTCTATCGTATCACGCAGATCCACACTATCCTTTATGGAAAGCGGATGATCCTGCGGTACAGCAAGCACCAGCTTCTGGTTTCCTATCTTTTTAAAATCTATATCCGGCTCTCCATCCTGATAAGAAGAAAAAATGATATCGTATTTATCATCCTTTAATCCCTCGATGATCTCACCTGTCGTTCCCACCGTAAAATGAAAATCTATATTGTAATCCGGGTAAGTGTCGAGGAATTTCCTTACTATCTTCGGAGTAAACTCACTTCCCATAGTATATATATACGCAAGATGGATGATACCCTCTTTGCTGCCGTTTACCTCTTTTACACGCTGCACGCCCTCGTCAAGCACCTTAAGCGACTCCTCCACATAAGGAAGAAACATCTTGCCGTATCGTGTCAGCACAACGTTTCTGCCCTTTTTTTCAAAAAGCCGTGTGCCAAGCTCCTGTTCAAGCTGCGCGATCGCATGGCTTAGTGACGGTTGCGTGATCGCAAGTATCTGCGCAGCTCTCGTATAGTGTTCTTCCTGTGCCAGCACCTTAAAGTACTGTAACTGACTCAAATTCATAGTGTGCCCCCCTGCTTCTGATAATTGTTACTTTTCATACCCCGGCATGATCTTTAACAAATGATTACTTTAATATAAATACAATTTTACACCAGACTCCAGGCCTCGTAAACATTCAATAGATAAAATCTATAGATTTTGCTCAAAATATGAATTGGACTTTTATCATTTTCTGGTGTAATTTGAAATCAGAGCGAGGGACAAAAGATCTCTTGATTGTTAAGAAAATAACAAAATTATACTAGAACGATTTACACAACCTCATGAAGAGCAAATTAAAATAACCGTGTGCCCACCCGGTTAGAACATACTTTAAGGAGATAAAAACAATGAAGAACAAATATCCACATATTTTTGAGCCTATTACTGTACGCAGAATGACAGTTAAAAACCGTATCGTAATGACACCTATGGGAACTAACTACGGTGAGCAGAACGGAGAGATGAGCTTCCTTCACATCAACTACTATGAGCAGAGAGCAAAGGGAGGCACAGGTCTTCTGATCGTTGAGAATGCAAGTGTTGACTCTCCACAGGGTTCTAACGGAACAACTCAGCTCCGTATCGACCTTGACAACTACATTCCAAGACTTTTCAAACTTTGCGAGAGCGTTCATAAACATGGCGCATGTATCGCTGTACAGCTCAACCACGCAGGAGCTTCTGCAATGAGCTCACGTATCGGAATGCAGCCGGTATCTGCATCAGACGTACCTTCAAAGGCTGGCGGAGAAATCCCAAGACCTCTTGAGAAGGACGAGATCATGCACATCGTAAAGAAATACGGTGAGGCAGCTAAGCGTGCCCAGATCTGTGGTTTCGACGCTGTTGAGATCCACGCAGGACACTCTTACCTTATCAGCCAGTTCCTTTCACCTATTACAAATAAGAGAACTGATGAGTTCGGTGGATCTGCTGAGAACCGTGCAAGATTTGCAAAATTAGTTATCGAGGAAGTACGTAAACAGGTTGGACCATTCTTCCCTATCTTCGTCCGTATCAGTGCTGATGAGCTTATGGAGGGTGGAAACACACTTGAGGATACACTTGAGTACTTACAGTATTTTGAGAAAGAAGTAGACATATTCGACGTTTCATGTGGTCTTAACGGATCTATCCAGTACCAGATCGATGCAAACTACTTACCAGACGGATGGCGTTCATTCATGGCAAAAGCTGTTAAAGAGAAATACGGCAAGCCATGTATCACAGTAGGAAACATCCGTGATCCTAAGGTAGCTGAGGATATCCTTGAAAGAGGAGACGCTGATTTCATCGGTATGGGACGTGGACTTATCGCTGATCCTGAGTGGGTAAACAAAGTAGAGTTCGGTAACGAGTGCGATATCAGAAAATGTATCTCATGTAACATCGGATGTGCAGGACACCGTATCGGTCTTAACCAGCCAATCCGTTGTACAGTAAACCCAGCCGTAAATACAGGCGAAGATTACATGAAGACAAAAGTAAACAAACCTTGCAACGTAGTTGTAATCGGTGGTGGTACAGCAGGTCTTGAAGCAGCTTGTACAGCCGCAGAGGTTGGATGTACAACATTCCTCATTGAGAAGAAAGCCGAGCTTGGCGGACTTGCATCAGTTATCTCTAAGATTCCTGATAAGAAGCGTCTTGCAGATTTCCCTAACTACATGATTCATCGTGCAAGCAAGCTTCACAACTTATTCATCTTCAAGAATACATCAGCAACAGTTGACATGGTAAAAGGATTAAATCCTGATATCATCGTAAACGCAACAGGTTCTGTACCTACTCTTCCACCTATCACAGGTCTTCATGATCTTGTTGACAAGGATGGTACAAACGTAGCAACAGTCCTTAAGATGATCGAGCGCATCAACGAGTACCCTGAGGATATGAAGGGACAGAAGGTTGCCATCATCGGTGGTGGTGCCGTAGGTCTTGATGTGATGGAATTCTTCACAGAGAGAGGCGCAGAAGTAACTATGGTTGAGATGCTTCCAATGATCGGAAACGGACTTGACCCTGTCACAAAGTGTGACACAAACGCTAAAATGGCTAAATACGGTGTAAAACAGATGACTAACACTGCTTTGCAGGAAGTTAAGAACGATCGTTTCATCGTTAAAAATCCAGAGGGTGAGATCGAGGAGATCCCATTTGATTACGGATTTATCTGCCTTGGTATGAGAGCTAACACACCTGTTCTTTCAGAGATCGATGAAGCTTTCAGCGATACCAATGTTGAAATCGTTAATATCGGAGACAGCAAGCGTGCCCGCAGAATTATCGAGGGTACAGAGGAAGGTAGAAATATCTTAAATGTACTTGCTCGTCACGATTATTTATAAAACCATGTAACTATTCAGACCACTAGAATAAGAAAAACTGATGTGTCATGCTTGCATGTAAACAGCAGTTTTCTTATTCGTAAAGGTGGCTCGAATAGTTACAAAATTCTCCTTTAAATAAATACCTAAAAAACTCCTAAAAAATAACAGCTCGCGAGAAATCGTGAGCTGTTATTTTTGTATTCCGCTCCAGCTTTAACACTTTAAACAAAAAAAGTGCTTGCGTATGTCCAATAAAAGAGTTATCATAATACAAAATGAAACACTTAGGAGGATTTACAATGGAAAAGCGTATTTCAGGTCACACAGGCTTATTAGCACTCATCGGATCACCGGTCGGTCATTCAGGTTCACCGGCTATGTATAACTATAGTTTTGAAAAACTTGGTCTGGATTATGCATATGTTGCATTTGATATAAAAGAAGACAAAGTAAAAGATGCTATCGCTGCAATGAAAACTTTCAACATGCGTGGATGTAACGTAACCATGCCGGATAAGGTAGAGGCTGCAAAATACATGGATGAGCTTTCACCGGCTGCACAGATCATCGGAGCTATAAACACTATCGTAAATGATAATGGCAAGCTTACAGGACATATCACAGATGGTGAGGGATTTGTACATAACTTAAAGGATCACGGAATTGACATCAAAGGAAAGAAGATCACAGTAGCCGGAGGTGGTGGAGCTGCTACAGCAATTCAGGTACAGTGTGCATTAGACGGAGCACGCGAGATCACTATTTTCAACAAAAAAGATGCTTTCTTCGAGCGTACATTACAGACAGCAGAGAAGATCAAAAAGGCAGTTCCTGAATGTATTGTAAATGTATACGATATTGATGATACAGCCAAAATGACAGAGGAGATCCAGTCAAGCGATATTTTCGCAAATGCTACTATCGTTGGTATGAAGCCACTTGATGACCAGAGTGTAGTAAAAGATCTTTCAGCATTCAGACCGGGACTTGTAGTTGCAGACGCAGTTTACAATCCGGAGGAGACAAAACTTCTTCGCGAAGCAAAAGAAGCCGGTTGCACATGTGTAGGAGGAAAAGGAATGCTCTTATGGCAGGGAGTTGCCGCATTCAAGCTTTACACAGGACAGGATATGCCTGTTGATGATGTAAAAAAACTGTTCTTCAGTTAAAACATAATCATGATCATACAAAAAGGAGAGTATCGCTACTCTCCTTTTGCATCTAAAAATTAAAATTAATATTTTTCTTATTTGTTCTTACTTGTTTTTTCTGACTTACAGAAGATTTGATCTCTTTTAGCATCCTGGTCTTTTCTCTTTCAAGTTCAGAAACAGACATTTTCTTATATTTTTTGGGTATTGTTAATACGTCATTTTCATATGCAATCATAATCTGTTACCTCCTTAAACTTTATATCAAAATTAATCTGTAAATTTTCCAATGCTTTTATTTGTGCCTCTTCTTCATTATAACCAGTTTTTAAAAAACCTTCAACAACCAATTTATAGTAGTCCTCATTTATTCTTTCATTTGCAGAATACATATATAATTTTCCATTATGACATGCTACAATCCCAACAACATAATTATGATCATAATTTGAATTAAAATCCGCTATACTTGGTGGAAAACTATCCGGATGAGAATGAATTGTTATTATATTTTTACATAATTGAATTTTTTTAATTGTCTTGTTTGAATAAATAATTCGTTTTTTTACTAAAGAATTTGTCTCTTCAGCAATTACTCTGATTTCATCTAAATCAATCCAATACATATCTTCAAATTCTGTTCCTGATCTATGTATTAACATATTCTTAGCTAATTTATATAAAAGTCTGCTTAACTCTGCATTATCTGCTATATTATCAAATTTACGTTTATACTCACCACTGTTAATATATGCTGAATTTACTATAGTTTCCTTGTTTCTTCCCTTTCTCTGTTGTTCCATCATTCCCCCTCACAAAAGCTTTAAAGTATCTTAACGGGACATATCTTTCCTCATCTTTATATACTCACGAAATACAGGTCGGATCGGATCAGAAATATCCTCCGGGATATCATCCACGTTGAAAAACTTAAGCTCCTCAACTTCCTCTACCTGACGCTTTATCGTACCGTGATATTTGCTGCATATGTATATGATCTCCACATTATAGACTTCATCACCATTAGGATAGGTATAATGAGTTTCCTCGCCTGAATTGATATAAAACAGCTCCATCTCATCTGCAACAAGTCCCATCTCCTCAAAGAGTTCTCTCTTTGCAGCTTCCTCGACAGTCTCACCAAGCTCTATAGAACCGCCTGCATAACCCCACTGGTGATTGTCTGTACGCTTTCCGAGAAGCACCTGTCCCTTTTCATTTTCTATTATGATGCTTGCTGCCGCCTGCAGTAAAGGCGCATGTCCTACGACCTTTCTTAGATCCATGATATAATTGCTCATTTTGTATCCTTTCTTATTTTTTTGCCCATTCTTCTATTATGCACTCATGCACTTTAGTTTTTTTATCATAATTAATACCGACAAGTAAAATATTTCCGGTATACTGTAGAACAGACTGCGGATACTGTCTGTCTTTTATTTGGTTTATCGCAGTTTTTACGTCTTTATTCCATTTCAATTCAACTACCAATGCCGGATAGTCCATAGCATATTCCTGTTTAGGAATAAAGACAAAATCAGCAAAGCCTCTGCCTGTAGGAAATTCACGTATTGGTTTAAAATAATACTTCATTGCTGAAATATATGCTATGGCAAGCACACTGCTCAATGAATTTTCATTATTGTACTGTATCGCTGAAGCATACTCATTGTGTATTCTGTCTATTACATGTGCAACACTTTCAGACTCCATATCGAGTGTTGCCTCGAGAAGCTGCTCTGATTGTGTCTCAAACTCTATCAATTCATTCCATTTATCATCTTCCACCGCATTCATAAATTCCATACGGATTTCCTCATTCGGAATATATGCCAGCTGACGTTTCTGATCATATGCCAGATATCCAAGATGAATAAGCAGAGTCATTACATCATTTTTATTTCTAAATGTAACCATATCATTCTGAAAAGTTGTGGTTTTAACCTCTGCTTCCGCCCCCGATATCATTTCCAATATTGCAGTTTTAAGACCATCAAAATCTTTATTTATAAGTGGCTGGATAGAGTCGTATGTGCCTGTCTGTGACCAATAACTTTGAAAAATGCCCCATTTTATCACATTACTTACCGCTCTTGGATTATATATGTGTTCCTCTCCAAGCAAATAACCATCATACCACTTTTTCACAAGATAAAAATCTCTGTCAAATTTATCACAAAGTTTTTTTACTTCATTCTCTGTAAATCCAATATATTGTGAGAAATTCCCCGGCGATATCATTGTGAACTCTTCAAAATTGTTAAGAGCTGACTGTGTTTTCAGTTTCTTTATCGGTAATATTCCGGTAAGATATGCCAAAGCAATATATCTTGTGGCTGTAGAGCCTTTAAATAAGCCCCTCAGGAAATTTATATACTCATCCTGCACCGCCTGGTTGTTTGCTTCATCACGGATCAGCACATCCCATTCGTCTATTATAACTATAAACCTTTTCCCTGTTTTAGCATTTATATGCGAAAGCATATCTGAAAGAGTGACTTTTCCTTCAACTGTCACATCCGGAAAGGCTTCTTTAAGCTCTAGAACAGTATTTTCAATAATATACGATACAACATTCTCCGACCCGCCTGCCGGCTCAAGACACCACTGTATATCAAGATGAAGCACATCATATTTATTCCGATGTTTGTCAAAGCTCTCCATTTTACTTATGTCATATCCCATAAACATATCCTTTGAGTCACAGCCCTTACTATAATATGCCGTCATCATATCAGCTGTAACTGATTTGCCAAACCTGCGCGGGCGGCTGTTACAGATAAATTTTGATGTTGTGTTTATCACATTATTTGTATAATCCAGTAATCCTGTTTTATCTACATATATCTCCGAATTCAGCACATCCTGAAATGCACTGTTATCAGGGTTTAAAAATCTGCCCATAGCCTCTCCTTAAAAAATCCGCTGTACTACAATAATTATAGTATAGCGGATTCCATTCTAAAATACAATTTAGACTTTATAATTAACACTATGACGCATAGCTTGAAAGTGCGGTGTCAAGCTTGCGTCTGAACAGCAACTAACTAACTGCCTTATATGCCTCAAGTGCCTCTTTTGCCCTTGGTGAAAGCTGACGCGGTACCTGTATCTCTACAGTCACATACTGATCGCCCTTTGCGGAAGGATTCTTCATGCTTGAAATACCCTTGCCCTTGAGACGTATCTTGCTGCCGCCCTGCGTTCCTGCCTTTATATTGCACTCTACATCTCCGTAAAGTGTATGCACTCTGGCTTTTCCACCCAGAGCCGCTGTGGTAAACGGTATGCGGACTGTGCTGTATACATTCTGTCCCTTACGTTCAAACTCTCTGCTCGGTGCCACATTTACCTTCAGGAGTACATCACCTGCGGCACCACCGTTTCTGCCCGGATTACCCTGTCCTTTAAGTCTGACAGTCTTGCCCGACTCGATTCCTGCCGGAATATGAATGGACAGATTAGAAACCTTGCCTGTGCCCGGATCCTGTAACGAAATAGATTTCTCGCATCCGAAAACAGCTTCATCAAACGAGATTGAAATATCAGCCATAACATCTGAGCCTTTTCGACTCGTTGAACGTCCACTCGCTGAGCCTCCTGTAAAATTACTCCAGCCAGAGCCGTTTCCTCTAAAGTCGTTTGTACTATACGAGCCATAACTTTCCCCATGAGAAAACATATCTCCGAACATTGAGAAAATATCATCCATATCCCCGGAACCGTTCTCAAAATGGAATTCCTGATGTGTAAACGGTCCGCCATTTGAACTATATGAACCACTGAATGAACCATTGCCGCCGAAGCCGCCAAATCCACCGAATCCGCCCTGTGCAGCCTGTCTTGCAGCCTCCTCGGAAAATCCTTCCTGCAAACCTGCAAAGCCAAACTCATCATAGAGCTTACGTTTTTTCTCATCACTCAGGACATTGTATGCCTCCGTGACATCCTTAAACATCTCCTCAGCATGTGCATCACCTGCATTTGTATCAGGATGATACTTCTTTGCCAGCTTACGGTATGCTTTTTTGATCGCAGCCTTATCAGCCTTTTTATCTACACCGAGAGTCTCGTAATAATCTCTCTTTGATGCCATTGTACTCACCTGCCTTCCTATAATAAAAATCGTAACTGCTCAGAACCTTCACAGTTGCTGTAAATTTTGTTACTACAATAGACAAGCGGACTGCTCATGCAGCCCGCTTGCTCTTTATCTGTTTTTATCCCTCGATGGAAATACATCTATGTTCTTCAACCTGTGGTTTAGGCTGCTTCTTTGGAATATCCAGGCGAAGGATTCCGTGTTTGAAAGATGCCTTGATGTCATCCTGCTCGATCTCGTCTCCAACATAGAATGTTCTCTGGCAGCTTCCTGCGTAACGCTCGCGGCAGATGTACTTCTTGCCATCTTCCTCTTTCTGGTCTTTCTCTAAGCTCTTCTCTGCTGTGACGGTTAAATAACCATTCTCCAGAGTAGCTTTGATTTCCTCTTTCTTGAATCCCGGAAGATCCATCTCGAGTTCGTAGCCTTTATCGCTTTCCTTAATATCGGTGAGCATCATTCTCTTTCCGTTGTGTCCATATAATTTCTTCTGTGCCTTCTGAATGTCTCTGTCATCAAACCAAGGATCGTTGAACCAAGAAGCACCGAAAAATGTATCAAATAAGTTGTTGTTTGTAGTTGTTAATAACATAAGTCATTCCTCCTTCTATACTTGTAACTTCCCTGTTGGGAATTTGCTTTCTTTTGTTTACAAGTATGTTATAGCACTATTATTAGCACTCGTCAATAGTGAGTGCTAATAAAAATTATAAATTTTTTATTAACTAAATTTTTCTTATATTTCCAATCTCCATCTCATATACTTCGTCACACAGCAGCTCGATGTCTGCCGGATTGTGGCTTGCCAGAAGTATGAGTTTTCCCTGTTTTTTAAGCTCCAGCAAAAGCTTGCGTATATCAGCCACACCGTGCTTATCGAGTCCGTTCATCGGCTCATCCAGTATCAGTATGTCCGGCTGCTCCATGATCGCCTGTGCGATCCCAAGACGCTGCCTCATTCCAAGACTGTACTTGCGCACCAAAAGTCTGCTGTCCGGATCAAGTCCTGTTACCTTAAGAGCATTGCGTATCTGATCATCCTTGATCTTTCTGCGTATTCCTGCAAGCAGCCGCAGATTTTGCAATCCGCTGTAATATGGTATAAATCCCGGTGTTTCAATGATTATCCCTGCATTCGGCAGATAATCCACATCTTTTCCCACACGCCTGCCGTCCGTTTTTATCTCTCCCTCTGTCGGATGCACAAATCCGCAGATGCATTTCATCAACATTGTTTTACCACTTCCGTTGCTGCCAACAAGTCCATAGATTTTCCCCGGTTCAAGTGTCAGCGAAATATTATTTAAAATAGATTTGCCATCCAGTTTCAGCGATACATTTCTTATTTCTATCATACGCGATCCCCCTATTCCTTTACCTGATAATGTCCTGCCCTTGCAAAACAAATCCCAAAAAGATATCGTTTTTTTAGATGTGGAAATGCCCGGTTTTGACGGCATCTATGTGGGAAATGAACTAAAAAAGCAGAATGAATCCGTTATTATTTTTATAGTGACATCTTACCTCGAATATCTTGATGCCGCCATGAGGTTTCATGTATTCAGATACTTATCTAAGCCAATAGATAAACAACGGTTATTCCAAAATTTAGATGACGCACTTGAGCTATACTATTCTATCAATCAAAAAATTGCGGTCGAGACAAAATCCGGGGTTACTTCTGTTTTGACTTGCGATATCGTATATGTGGAAGCAAAGGGTAGAAAAGTTATAGTACACACTGCCACGGCTGATTTGGATTCCACTCAGACACTTCAATTTTGGATAGATCATCTGCCACAGGCTACTTTTTTTCAGTCTCACCGCAGTTATATTGTTAATATGGCTATGGT